>NZ_JBHWIV010000036.1:1268-85534 GCF_042731675.1 Kitasatospora sp. NPDC059827
GTCGCCACGCTGGTGCGCCACATATTGGTGTGGGCCTGCCCCCCCCCCACTACAACGACGGGGGGGCGCCCCCCCCCCCGACCGGGTGTGCCGCCACCGCCGTTCCTCACCTCGGGTGACTGCCGTCAAGCGTCACCGTCAGCCGTGAGCCGTCGGGCTCAGCAGGCCCCGAGGTCGTTCCAGACGCCCCAGGCGCCGCTGGCGGAGGGGTCGTCGCCCTTGGTCCACCACTTGTTCTGGTAGTAGTGGCCCTTCCAGGACACCTTGGTCGGCGTCGCGTAGGTGGTGCCCGCGTCCCAGCCCGGGGCGGCCGTGCAGGCGCCGGAGGTCGGGGTCGCGGTCGGGGTCGGCGTACCGGTGGGCGTGCCCGTCGGAGTCCCGGTCGGGGTCGGCGTGGGAGTCGGCGTGGCCGTCCCGGTCGGGGTCGGAGTCCCGGTCGGCGTCGGGGTCGGAGTCGGGGTCGGCGTGCCGCCGTCCACCGCGCCCCGGGTCAGGTCGCCCTTGATCCCGTACAGCGTGCCGCCCACGTTGACCGTCCAGTTCGACGGCGTGGACACCGGCAGGTAGTAGACGAAGTCGATGTCCACCGAGGCGCCCGGCGCCAGCGACTGCCAGCCCGGCAGCTTGACCGACACCCGGTTGTAGGTGCCCTTCAACCCGCCGACGTTGCCCGGGCCCGGGTTGTCCTGCCTGATCACCTGGAGCCCGAAGCCGGACTGGTCCTTGGCGTTGCCCGGCGCCGAGTTGCTGTAGTCGAACTGGAACTCGGTGCCGCCCGGCAGGGTCACCGTCGAGTTGTTGACGATGTGCAGCTTCGGGTTGATCGGGTAGTTGGAGTCGCCCAGCGCGAAGTTGGTGAACGACACGTCGATCGGCAGGGTCTGCTGCGGCAGCGCCACCGTCGAGCGGAGCGCACCGTACGGGCTCGCCGCCTTGAACTTGTCGTACATCAGCGAGGTCAGCGTCGAACCGGGCACGTACTCGCCCTTGCCGCCGTTGGCGGTGGCGTCCCAGCGGTAGTCGCCCGCGAGCTCCCAGATCATCGTGCCGCCGGCGCCCTGGTTGACGATGTAGTCCGCCTTGGCGCCCACCGACTGCTCGTCCTCGGTGGACAGGAACACCTTCTTGGTGTCGTTCCACAGCCACGGCGCCACCAGCGAGGAGCTGTAGTTGCGGGTGTAGCTGCCCTGGAGGGCGGTGTCGGTCACGCCGTACTTGGCCAGGTAGTCGGGCAGGATGCCCTTCTCCAGGTTCTTCGCGTGCCACATCGGGTTCGACCCGGCCGGGGACTCCTTGCCCGCGTCGTCCTTGTCGTTCCAGATGTTGTCGATGCCGACCGCGCCGTCACCGCAGGAGGTCAGGCCCGAACCGGCCGGGCAACTGGTCGCGGAGGCGGTGCCCCAGAGGCCGTTGGTGCCGCCCTGGACGTTCTTGAAGCCGCGGGTGTAGTACGGCAGGCCGACGTTGATCCGGCCGGCCGGCATCGCGCCGCGGAAGTAGTGGTACGACCAGTCCGCGTTCAGGTAGCCGATGCCGCCGTACTGGCCGGTGCCGTACACGTTGGCGGCGGCCAACTCGCCGTCCTTGCCGTCGTCGTAGAGCGAGGCGTTCGGGCCGACGTACTTGTTCCAGGCGCCGTGCAGGTCGTACGACATGATGTTGACGTAGTCCAGGTACTGGGCGACCTGGAAGGTCTCCATGCCGCGCAGCAGGTACCCGGAGGACGGCGCCGCGACCGACAGCAGGTAGTGCTTGCCGTCGGCGGCACCCGCCTTGTCCAGGTTCTCCCGCAGGGACTTCATCAGCGCCGCGTAGCCCTTGGCCAGCGAACCGCGCTTGGCGTTGGCGAGCTGCCAGTCCAGCGGGTTGCCGGCGTCCTTCATCGAGGTCGGGTACTCGTAGTCGATGTCGACGCCGTTGAAGCCGTACTTGCGGATGAAGTCGACGGACGAGGCGGCGAAGGTGTCGATCCCGGCCTGGTTGACGCTGCCGTCCGGGTTGACCGTCATCGAGTAGAAGCCGCCGGAGTTCACCCGCTTGCCGTCGTCCCCGAAGTAGCCGCCGGTCTCGGTCCAACCGCCCACCGAGATCAGGGTCTTGACGTTCGGGTACTGCTTCTTGAACTTCGTTAGCAGGTTGAAGTGGCCCTTGTACGGCAGCGTCGGGTCCAGCTCCGCCCCCGGCACCCCCGGGAAGGAGATCCCGGTGGCCTCGTTGGTCGGGCCGTCCGTGCCGACCGACAGCTTGTTGTCGCCGCCGACGTGCCCGAAGGCGTAGTTGAGGTGGGTGACCTTGTCCCAGGGGACGTCGCTCACCAGGTAGGGCTGGTCGCCGTTCTTGCCGGTGCGCCAGCCGGTGAAATACCCGATGATGCGGCGCTGGTGGTCCGCGCCCATCTTCTCGCGCCCGCTGGTGTCGTAGACCGAGCAGTACGGGACGTCCACCCCGGGCGTCTGGTACAGCCCGTCCGGTCGACAGGCCGCGTTGTCGACGGCCGCCGACGCCTGCGAGGGCGCCGCACCCAGCGTCGCCATCAACAGCCCCGCCAGCGACACCGCCGCCAACGACGCAACGCCCGCTCGGGCACTCTTGCGGCGGATCACAGCGGTGGGACGCCGCTCCGCCGTACTACGGATCAACACTCGGTCCTCCAGGAGAGAGTGTCGGCGCGTACCTGTGGGGGAGCACGCACGTGGGGGATTCCAATTGGCGCAGAAGCTATGTGGTCTGAACCACATAGGTCAATAGGTCTGTACCAATTGGTAATCAACAACCAAACATCACAGGTCGGAACCCCTCGACAAACCGGTCACCCCTGGCCGAAACCCGCCCTCCCCGCAACCTGACCGCCCTCCGCTCGTTCCCACTCCGAGGAAGGGGTACGACAACCACCCCGAGGAAACCGCCATGCCGGTCAAGTACACCCGCGAGCTGCTCACGGCCCTCGCGGCGGAGTCCACCAGCGTCAACGAGATGATGCGCAAACTCGGCGTACCCATGGCGGGCGGTACGCACAGCTACCTGAGCAAGCGACTCAAGCAACTCGGCGTCGACACCTCGCATTTCAACCGTGGCCGCCCCGATTACGGACGCCGCCGATACCCCCGGGAGCTGCTGGTCGAGGCAGCGGCGAACAGCACCAGCATCAACGGGATGATGATCCACCTGGGCGTCACGCCGTACGACAGCCTCTACTCCTACTTGAAGAAGCGCCTGGCCGACCTCGGCATCGACACCTCGCACTTCACGTTCCGGGGCGACGGCCGCAGCAGGGTCGAAGGCATCCCGAAGGAGTCGCTGGATCAAGCCGTGGCCGAGCAACGCAGCATCCGCGGCGTCATCCTCGCGCTCGGCATGACGGACTGCGGCAACTCCCGGACGCTGATCCGCGAAGCCATCGACCTCCACGGACTCGACAGCAGCCACTTCACCGGCCGGGCACACAACAAAGGGCGCAGGACCGGCCCGCGACGCCCCGCGGAGGAGTTGTTGGTCCGGCGCCCGCCGGGGAGTCATCGCGTCCCCGGCGAGCGGCTCCGAACCATGCTCCTGCACATCGGGCATCCCGATGTCTGCGAGCTGTGCGGCACCCCGCCGACTTGGCTCGGACAGCCGATGACCCTGGAGGTCGACCACGTCAACGGCGACTGGCTCGACAACCGGCGCGAGAACCTCCGCCTGCTCTGCCCCAACTGCCACTCCATCACGCCCACCTACTGTGGCCGGAACATCAACCGCGCGGTGCGGTCCGGGGATGCCGCCGCCCAGTCGGAAACGTGGCTCCGCCAGACAGCACCAGCCGGTAGGCTGGTGCTGTCTGGCGCCCGTACCCCAGCTGGCGAGAGGGCTGCGGTTTAGGTCCGCAGGGTCGTGGGTTCGAATCCCACCGGGCGTACCTGACGAAATGGCCCTCCTGCCTTCGAATCGAAGGCAGGAGGGCCATCGCTGTTTTCCCGGCGCGTCAGCCGATGAGGTCCTTGACCACCGGGGCGAGGCCGCGGAAGGCCTTCCCGCGGTGGCTGATGGCGTTCTTCTCGTCCGCCGTCAGTTCCGCGCAGGTGCGGGTCTCGCCGAGGGGCTGGAGGATCGGGTCGTAGCCGAAGCCGCCGTCGCCCGCCGGGGTGGTGCGCAGGGTGCCGAGGAGGCGGCCCTCGACGACGCGCTCGGTGCCGTCGGGCAGGGCGAGGGCGGCGGCGCAGAAGAAGTGGGCGCCGCGGTGGGGTTCGGCGATGTCGGAGAGCTGGGCGAGCAGCAGGTTCAGGTTGGCGAGGTCGTCGCCGTGCTTGCCGGCCCAGCGGGCGGAGAAGATGCCGGGCGCGCCGTTGAGGACGTCTACGCAGAGGCCGGAGTCGTCGGCGACGGCGGGCAGTCCGGTGGCGCGGGCGAGGGCGTGGGCCTTGAGGAGGGCGTTCTCGGCGAAGGTGACGCCGGTCTCGGGGACGTCCGGGATCTCGGGGTAGGCGTCGGCGCCGACGAGTTCGACGTCCAGGCCGGCGTCGGCGAGGATGGCGCGCAGCTCGGCGACCTTGTGCTGGTTGCGGGTGGCGAGGATCAGGCGGGTGGACATATCGCCCACCCTATCGAGATCCGGCGGACGGTCAGCCGGTGCAGACCGAGGTGAGGTTGCCGGCCGCGTCGCCGAGCGGCTTGAGGTCGGGGGCCTGCTTCTTGTCGACGGCCTGCTGGACCTTGTCGGCCTGCGTCTTGAGGTCGGTGACGGCCTTGGCGACGTCGGTGTTCTTGGAGTTCTTGCCGATCTGGTCGAGGTCGCCCTTGAGCTTCTGGAGCGCCTTGCCGGCGGCGGCGGAGTCGTTGCTGGAGTTGTCGTAGGCCTTGGTGAGGTCGGCGAGGTCGCCGGTGACCTTGACGGCGGTGTTGCCGCAGTCGATGGCCTTCTGGGCGGCGGAGCAACTCACCATGCTGAGCGGGAGGATCGCGATCAGTGCGGCCACGGCGAGGGCGGCGGGGCGGGCGATGCTCGACGAGGCCATCCGGTCCTCCTGGGGCGCGGGTTCCGTGGGGAGGACGCGCGCGGACGGGGCGCGGTTCCCGCAGCGGGGTGCTGCGGGAACCGTACGGGCTGCGGGCCGCGCGTGTACAGCGGGCCGGGCCCGGTTCAGCCCGAAGGGTTCTGCCCCCGGGGGGCGGTTCAGCCTTCGAGCGCCTTGCGCTGGATCTGGTCGAGTTCGGCGCAGCCGAGGGTGCCGAGGTCGAGCAGCCGGTCGAGCAGGGCGCGGTCGAAGGGGGCGCCTTCGGCGGTGCCCTGGACCTCGACGAAGCGGCCGTCGGAGGTGCAGACGATGTTCATGTCGGTCTCGGCGCGGACGTCCTCCTCGTACTGGAGGTCGAGCATGGGGACGCCGTCGATGATGCCGACGCTGACGGCGCTGACGCCGCCGGTGATGGGCTGTCCCTTGGCGCGCAGGAGCTTGCGGTCGCGGGCCCAGGAGACGGCGTCGACGAGGGCGACGTAGGCGCCGGTGATGGCGGCGGTGCGGGTGCCGCCGTCGGCCTGGAGGACGTCGCAGTCGAGGACGATGGTGTTCTCGGCGAGGGCGCGGTGGTCGATGACGGCGCGCAGCGAGCGGCCGATGAGCCGGCTGATCTCGTGGGTGCGGCCGCCGATGCGGCCCTTGACGGATTCGCGGTCGCCGCGGGTGTTGGTGGCGCGCGGGAGCATGGAGTACTCGGCGGTGACCCAGCCTTCGCCGCTGCCCTTGCGCCAGCGCGGGACGCCTTCGGTGACGCTGGCGGTGCACAGCACCTTGGTGTCGCCGTAGGAGACGAGGACGGAGCCTTCGGCGTGCTTGCTCCAGCCCCGTTCGATGGTGATGGGGCGGAGCTGGTCGGGGGTGCGGCCGTCGATACGTGACATAGCCACTGAGCGTAGCCGTTCCGATCGCCGGTTCCGGATGTGCCTCGGCCCGCCGTCCCCCTGAGCGGGTCGGCGGGCCGTGGGTGGTGGAGCGGTGGTGTGCGAGCCCGGGTGGCTCAGCTCACATCATGTCTTCGATGTCGGCGGCGATCGGGTCGGCGTCGGTGCCGATGACGACCTGGATCGCGGTGCCCATCTTGACGACGCCGTGGGCGCCGGCGGCCTTGAGGGCGGCCTCGTCGACGAGGGAGGCGTCCTTGACCTCGGTGCGCAGGCGGGTGATGCAGCCTTCGACCTCTTCGATGTTGTCGATGCCGCCGAGACCGGCGACGATCTTCTCAGCCTTGCTGGCCATGTGGTTTTCTCCCTCTGTCTCGGCCTTCGGCGGCTCTGCCGGGTGCCGTCCTGCGCTGTGCTGGGGTTCGGTCCTCGACCGTCGGGTGGTGAGGTCCGTGCCGGTGGCTGACGCGGGTTCAGCTGGGGTCGCGCTGCCGGGCAGCGCGACCAGCATGACCCGAGCAGGTCCGGTCTGCCACGTTAGTCCACTTTTGGCCCATTCCGGCGCGCAGGCTCCGGGCCGCCACCCGAGGATGACGATCAGCGGGGCTCGCGTCCCGGCGTCCGGCCTGCGTCCCAAAGTGGTCTACACCAATATATGTGTACTCCGATGAACGCAGGAAGGACCCCGGGTGTTCCTGACCCCCGCCCGAGGGTCCCGCAGGGGCCCACCGGTCGGCAACCGCGCTCGGAGGGCGAAGGATGAGTTCGGCAGGCGCCACGGCCCCGCAGAACCTGTGGTGGCACACCTTCTACGGCGGCCTCCAGAAGATGGGCCGCTCCCTCCAGCTCCCGGTCGCGGTGCTGCCCGCGGCGGGCATCCTCAACCGGCTCGGCCAGCCGGACGTGTTCGGCAAGGACGGCCTGGGCTGGAACAACGTCGCCAAGGTCTTCGCGGCGGCCGGCGGCGCACTGCTCGACTCCTCGCTCGGCCTGCCGCTGCTGTTCTGCATCGGCGTGGCGATCGGCATGGCCAAGAAGGCGGACGGTTCGACGGCGCTGGCGGCCGTGGTCGGCTTCCTCGTCTACTACAAGGTGCTGCACGCGTTCCCGGAGCACTGCAAGGCCGGGACGGTCCAGATCCCCGACGCGTGGACCGCCCAGTGCGTCGACTACGGCTCGGCCAAGGTGGCGGCCGCGACGTACCAGAACCCGGGGGTACTGGGCGGCATCCTGATCGGCCTGATGTCGGCCTGGCTGTGGGTCCGGTTCCACCGCGTCAGACTGGTCGACTGGCTGGGCTTCTTCAACGGCCGCCGACTCGTCCCGATGATCACCGCCGTCGTCGGCCTGGCCACCGCCTGCGTCGCCGTGTGGGTCTGGCCGCCGATCGGCCGCGGCCTCAACGACTTCTCGCAGAACCTCGCCGATCTCGGCGCGGGCGGCGCGGGCATCTTCGGCCTGTTCAACCGCGCGCTGCTGCTGATCGGTATGCACCAGCTGCTGAACACCTTCGTCTGGTTCCAGTTCGGCGAGTTCACGAAGGCCGACGGCAGCATCGTGCACGGCGACATCCCGCGTTTCCTCGCGGGGGACCCGACGGCGGGGCAGTTCCAGTCCGGATTCTTCCCGATCATGATGTTCGCGCTGCCCGCCGCGGCACTCGCGATCGCGCACTCGGCCAAGCCGCACCGCCGCAAGGAGATCTACGGCCTGATGCTCTCGGTCGGCCTGACCTCCTTCGTCACCGGCGTCACCGAGCCGATCGAGTACTCCTTCGCCTACATCGCCCCGGCCCTGTACGGCCTGCACGCGCTGCTGACCGGCGCCTCGATGGCGGTCACCTGGGGACTGGGGGTGCACGACGGCTTCAGCTTCTCGGCCGGCCTGATCGACTACGTGATCAACTGGGGGCTCGCCACCAAACCGTGGCTGATCATCGTCATCGGGCTCTGCTTCGCCGCGGTGTACTACGCGCTCTTCCGGTTCATCATCGTCAGATTCGATCTGAAAACACCGGGGCGTGAGGACGAGGACGAGGTCGAGGACGTCACCAAGGCCTGATTCCCCGGCCGTACGGAACGAATTCCCGGAGAACCCTCCGGTAAAGGCCCTCGGACCCACCGGTCCGGGGGCCTTCGGCATTTCGCCGAAGGACGGAATTCCCTACCCGGGAGTCACCGAAAGGGTAATTCGGTCGCGATCCGGCCGGCCGGACGGCCGTCGGGACGGGTGCCCACGGTGGTCGCAACGGGTGCCGACGGCGGTCGGGACGGGTGCCGACCACAGCCGGAGGGCGCCCCACCGGGCACGTCCGCGACCCTCCGGTCACTCTCGGCAGCCGTCGCGCACGCCCGGGAGCGGCCGGATCGCCCGGGAGCGGCCCCGTCGGCGGCCGCCGGACCCGCCACGACCCGGGCGCCGCACGGGCTAGGCGCTTTTTGTTGCGCAAATAGCCAAAATCACAATCGCGACTGAAATCATGATCAACGCTCCGGATCCAGGTTTCGATTTCATAGCGCTTCTCGACAACCCCGCTATCCGGGCTTCCCCGACTTCTCCACCCGTGCTACAAAACTGGTCTACACCACGTGTGGTGTAGACCAGTTCGCGGTTCGGCCCCCGTACCTTCCCCCCGACCGACCGCCATGCCGTTAGGAACCCACCCCCATGAGTCAGTCTGCGCAGGCACCGGCGCCCGCCACGGCTCCGGCCTCGCCCAGCCCCGCCAAGCAGTTCGGTCAGAACCTCCTCCAGGGTCTGCAGAAGATCGGCCGCAGCCTCCAGCTGCCGGTCGCCGTCCTCCCGGCCGCGGGCATCCTGGTCCGACTCGGCCAGCCCGATGTCTTCGGCAAGGACGGGCTCGGCTGGGGGAAGGTCGCCGAGGTCTTCGCCACCGCCGGTGACGCCGTCTTCAAGAACCTCGCCCTGCTGTTCTGCGTCGGTGTCGCGATCGGCTTCGCCAAGAAGGCCGACGGTTCCACCGCGCTGGCGGCCCTGGTCGGCTACCTGGTCTTCAAGAACGTGCTGACCGTCTTCCCGATCGACGGCACCATCACCGCGGCACTGCCCGCCGGGAAGCCGCAGGACCCGGGTGTCCTCGGCGGCATCATCGTCGGTCTGCTGAGTGCCGTGATCTGGCAGAAGTACCACCGCAAGAAGCTCATCGACTGGCTCGGCTTCTTCAACGGCCGCCGCCTCGTGCCGATCATCATGGCCTTCGTCGGCACCCTGCTCGGCGTCGTCATGGGTCTGGCCTGGGGCCCGATCGGCACCGGCCTGACCCACGCCAGCGACTGGCTGACCGGCCTCGGCGCCGGCGGTGCCGGCATCTACGGTGTCGCCAACCGCGGTCTGATCCCGGTCGGCATGCACCAGTTCCTCAACACCTTCTTCCAGCAGCAGGTCGGCAGCTTCACCGACGCCTCCGGCCACACCTGGACCGGCGACATCCCGCGCTTCTTCCACGGTGACCCGACCGCCGGCCAGTTCATGTCCGGCTTCTTCCCGATCATGATGTTCGGCCTCCCGGCCGCCGCGCTGGCGATCGCCCACACCGCCCGCCCCGAGCGCCGCAAGGCCGTCATGGGCATGATGATCTCCGTCGCGCTGACCAGCTTCGTGACCGGTGTCACCGAGCCGATCGAGTTCTCGTTCATGTTCATCGCCCCGGTGCTCTACCTGATCCACGCCCTGCTCACCGGCCTCTCGATGGCCGTCACCTGGGGCCTGGGCGTGCACGACGGCTTCGGCTTCTCGGCCGGTCTGATCGACTACCTGCTCAACTGGAACCTGGCCACCAAGCCCTGGATGATCATCCCGATCGGCCTGGTCTTCGCCGCCCTGTACTACTTCCTGTTCCGCTTCGCGATCACCAAGTTCAACCTCAAGACCCCCGGTCGCGAGGACGACAGCGAGATCGAGGACGTGACCAAGGCCTGACGCCGGTCCCGCCCGTTCCGAAGGCCCCGCCCCACCGCCGCTCCCCCGGCGGCCGGGCGGGGCCTTCGGCGTTCCCGGGAGGTTCCACCGTGCGGAAACGGCGGTTGACGAACCGCCGGAAGCCCTGGTCAACTGAACCGGTGAACGCCTCGTGCCCGCTGGTGACCCGCAGCCACATCGACTTCGGTCGCGTGTGGTCGGCGGCGTGTCGCGGCTGAGCCGATCCTTCGCCCCGCCGCCGCCCGGCTGAGTCCCCGCCCGGCGCCGGCCGCCCTCCTCCCCCGCCCGTCGCGGGCCTCCGCCTGCCCACGGGCCGTCACCGCGCACCCGCGCCGCGCGCGACCGCGCCCCCGCACCCGTACGGGGCCGCTGTCCACGCACGTCCGCGCACCTCCGCGCACCTCCGCACGAGGAAAGCCAGGCTCGCCATGCCCCGCCAGTTGCACCTCTCCGCCGCCATCGACAGTCCCGACCACTTCGACGCCGCCCACTACGCCGGCCTCGCCCTCCTCGCCGAGCGCGCCGGCCTGGACTTCGTCACCCTCGACGACTCCTTCGCCCCCGAGCCGCGCCGCCCCGACGCGCTCGCCACCCTCGCCCGGATCGCCCCGCTGACCTCGCGGATCGGCCTGGTCCCGACCGTCACCACCACCCACACCGAGCCCTTCCACACCTCCATCTCGCTCAACACCCTGGACTGGGTGAGCGCGGGCCGGGCCGGCTGGCTGGTCGGCGTCTCCGGCACCGAGGCCGAGACCAGGGCCTTCGGCCGCCGCCCGGTCGCCCCCGAGGACGAGCTGTGGGCCGAGGCGGCCGACGCCGCCGAGGTCGCCGCCCGGCTCTGGGACAGCTGGGAGGACGACGCGGAGATCCGCGACACCGCCACCGGCCGGTTCGTCGACCGCGACAAGCTGCACTACATCGACTTCGAGGGCCGCCACTTCTCGGTCCGCGGCCCCTCCATCACCCCGCGCCCGCCGCAGGGCCGCCCGGTGGTCGTGGTGCCGGTGTCCGCCGCCGACCTCGTCCCGGACGCCACCCCCGGCGGGCGGGCCCGGGTCGCCACCGCGATCCGGTACGCCGACGTCGTCGTCCTGGACGCCCCCGACCGGGCCGCCCGGCTGACCGCCGCCACCGAACTGCGGCTGCGCTCCGGCGAACAGCTGCGCATCCTCGCCCGGCTCGACGCCGCCCTGCCCGACCGGGCCGCCGAGCAGCGGCTGCTCGCCGAACTCAGCGCCACCGGCACCGGCGTGGACGGCTTCCACCTCGTCCCCGCCGAGCCCGCGCGCGACCTGGCCGCCCTCGCCGAGCGGACCGCCCCGGCCCTGCGCGCCACCGGACTGCTGCGCGCCGGCCACTCCGGCCGCACCCTGCGCGACCACCTCGGCCTGCCCCGCCCGGCCAGCCGCTACGCCGCCGCCGCCGCGGCCGCGGCGAGCGCCCCCACCACCAACCCCGCCACCACCGACTCCCCCGCCCTCGCCGAGGTGACCCGATGACGGACCGTCCGCTCAAGCAGATCCACCTCGCCGCCCACTTCCCCGGCGTCAACAACACCACGGTGTGGAGCGACCCGGCCTCCGGCAGCCACATCGAGTTCGACTCCTTCCGCCACCTCGCGCAGACCGCCGAACGCGGCAGGTTCGACTTCTTCTTCCTCGCCGAGGGCCTGCGGCTGCGCGAGACCAACGGCCGCATCCACGACCTGGACGTGGTCGGCCGCCCCGAGTCGATCACCGTGCTGAACGCCCTGGCCGCCGTCACCGAACGGATCGGCCTGGCGGCCACGGTGAACGCCACCTTCAACGAGCCGTACGAACTCGCCCGCCGCTTCGCCTCGCTGGACCACCTCTCCGGCGGCCGGGCAGCCTGGAACGTGGTCACCTCCTCGGACGCCTTCACCGGGGAGAACTTCCGCCGCGGCGGCTACCTGGACCGGGCCGACCGCTACGCCCGGGCCGCCGAATCCGTCCAACTGGCACGGGAGTTCTGGGACGCCGGGGCCGCCGGGGTGCAGCACTCCGGGCCGCAGTTCGAGGTCGAGGGCCGACTCTCCCTGCCCCGCCCGCCGCAGGGCCACCCGGTGGTCATCCAGGCCGGGGACTCCGACGAGGGCCGCGAGTTCGCCGCGTCCGCCGCCGACGTCATCTTCAGCCGCCACTCCACCCTCACCGACGGCCAGGCCTTCCACCGCGACGTCAAGCGGCGACTGGCCGCCTACGGCCGCAAGCCGGACGAGTTGAAGATCCTGCCCGCGGCCACCTTCGTCCTCGGCGACACCGACGCCGACGCGGCCGAGCGGGCCGCCGAGGTCCGCCGGGCCCAGGTCGGGCCGCAGACCACGATCAACTACCTGGAGCAGGTCTGGGGCGTCGACCTGTCCGACCACGACCCGGACGGGCCACTGCCGGACGTCGACCCCGACCCGGACAGCGCGCTGGTCCAGGGCCGGGTCCGGATCCCGGACCCGGTGGGCACCGCCGCACGCTGGCGGGCACTGGCCGCGGAGAAGAACCTGACCAGCCGTGAACTGGTCATCGAGGTGACCGGCCGGCAGTCCTTCATCGGCTCCCCCGACACCGTCGCCGGGCAGATCGACCACTTCGTGCAGAACGACGCGGCCGACGGCTACATCCTCGTCCCGCACCTCACCCCGGGCGGCCTGGACGAGTTCGTCGACCGGGTCGTCCCGCTGCTCCAGGAACGCGGGGTGTTCCGCACCAACTACACCGGCCCGACCCTGCGCGACCACCTCGGCCTGCCGGTACCCGGCCGACGCTAGAACAGGGGCTCGGACCAAGAACAGAGGATCGGGTCCGGAGCAGGGATCAGATCTCGTACACCGCGCCGGCCCGGGCCAGCTCCACCGGGCCGGCGTACGCGGCGGCGGCGTCGCGGCGGTTGCGCTCGGCGTCGGTCCACGGCGGGATGTGGGTGAGCACGAGCCGGTGCGCCCCGGCGGCGGCCGCGTGCTCACCGGCCTCCCGGCCGTTGAGGTGGACGGCCCGGTAGGTGTCGCGGCCGTCCAGGTAGGCGGCCTCGCAGAGGAACAGGTCGGCGTCCCGGGCGAGTTCGACCAGCTCGGGGCTCTCGCCGGTGTCACCGGAGTAGACCAGCGAGCGGCCGTCGTGCTCCAGCCGGAAGGCGAAGGCGTCCACCGGGTGGTTGACCTGCGCGACGGAGACCCGGAACGGGCCGAGCCCGAAGCTGCCCGGAGTGAGCGTGCGGAACTCGAACACCTCCTTCATCCCGGGGTTCTCCGGCATGTCGTACGCCCGGGCGAGCCGCTCGGCGGTGCCGGCCGGGCCGTACACCGGGAGCAGGTCGGGGCAGCCCTCGGCGCGGTAGTTGCGGGCGACCCAGTAGGCGCACAGGTCGACGCAGTGGTCCGCGTGCAGGTGGCTGAGCAGGACGGCGTCGACCTCGTAGAGGCCGGTGTACTTCTGCAGCGCGCCGAGCGCGCCGTTGCCGAGGTCCAGCACCACGCGGTAGCCGTCGGCCTCGACCAGGTAGCTGGAGCACGGCGAGTCGGCGGACGGGAAGCTCCCCGAGCACCCCACCACGGTCAGTTTCATCCGAGCCCCTCCGCCCCGACACGTCCTGGCTGCTGTTGGCGTACGACATGGAAACAGCATGGAAAACAAGCATGGAAAACGGCAGGCCGGGCCGGTGGACCGGCCGGTAGCACTGCGTTGGTGTGTCGAGGGTAAGGGCGGAGCAGCACTTTGCCCCCGTCCCCGTGCCGGGCTGTGGCTGGAATCACCCAGACCGCCGGGGCGGGGGCCGCGGCGCCGGATCAGCGGTGCCGGGGGCGGTTGCGGGCCCAGGTGCGGATGGTCGCGGGGTACCAGCGGGGGTGTCCGCTGCCGTCGATCACGTCGGGGTCGGGCAGCAGTCCGTGCCGCCGGTAGTTGCGGACGGTCTCGGGCTGGACGTTGATGTGCCGGGCGATCTCGGCGTACGACCACAGTGCGTCGCTGTTCACGAAGGCACCTCCGGGGGGACGGGGGCGGACGTTCGTGGGGCAGCCTTTCCGGACGGCACCGGGACGCAGGCCGCAGAACGGGCGTCGTGGCGGATCCGTGACGAACCGGGAGCAACCTACGGACAAATGCTCAACTGTCACGGCCGCCACGGTGGTGGCGTTCACCGGCGGCCCGGTACGGTTCGCGGCATGACTGGCATCTGGATCGTTCTCCTGCTGGCGGGCGTCGCCGTGCTGGCCGCCGTCGCGGCGGCGCTGGTCAGGCGCACCCGCCCCGCGTCCCGCCCGGCCGCCCCGACCCGCCCGCGGCCGCGCCCGCGCACCGGGGCCGGGCCGGAGCCGCAGGAGATCTGGTGGGCCGAGGTGCCGTTCGAGGACGGCCCGGGCGCCAAGGACCGCCCCTGCCTGGTGCTGCGGGTGCACGGCCGGACCGCCACCGTCGCGAAGATCACCAGCAAGCACCACGCCGAGCGCCCGGGCGTGCTGCCGCTGCCGCCCGGTTCGGTGGGCGACCGGCAGGGCCGGGCCAGCTGGCTGGAGACCGACGAGCTGCGCGAGGTGCCGCTGTCGGCCTTCCGCCGCCGGGCCGGCACCGTGGACCGCCAGGTCTGGTCCCGGGCCCAGCGGGCGGTGTCGAACCAGGGGCGCTAGGGCATCAGGCCCAGAGCTGGCCCTGCAAGGCCTCGACCGCGGCCTCGGTGGACTCGGCGGTGTAGATGCCGGTGGAGAGGTACTTCCAGCCGCCGTCCGCGACCACGAACACGACGTCCGCGCGCTCCCCGGCGGCCGCCGCCTTGCGGCCGACGCCGATCGCGGCGTGCAGGATGGCGCCGGTGGACACGCCCGCGAAGATGCCCTCCTGCTGGAGGAGTTCGCGGGTGCGGCGGACGGCGTCGGCGGAGCCGACCGAGAAGCGGGTGGTGAGCACCTCGGCGTCGTACAGCTCGGGGACGAAGCCCTCGTCGAGGTTGCGCAGCCCGTACACCAGGTCGTCGTAGCGCGGTTCGGCGGCGACGATCCGTACGCCGGGGACCTTCTCGCGCAGGTAGCGGCCGACGCCCATCAGGGTGCCGGTGGTGCCGAGGCCGGCCACGAAGTGGGTGACGGTGGGGAGGTCGGCGAGGATCTCGGGGCCGGTGGTGGCGTAGTGGGCGCCCGCGTTGTCGGGGTTGCCGTACTGGTAGAGCATGACCCAGTCGGGGTGCTCGGCGGCGATCTCCTTGGCGATCCGGACGGCGGTGTTGGAGCCGCCGGCGGCCGGGGAGGGGATGATCTCGGCGCCCCACATCCGGAGCAGTTCGCGCCGTTCCTCGCTGGTGTTCTCGGGCATCACGCAGACCATCCGGTAGCCCTTGAGCTTGGCGGCCATGGCGAGCGAGATGCCGGTGTTGCCGCTGGTGGGCTCCAGGATCGTGCAGCCGGGGGTGAGCCGGCCGTCGGCCTCGGCGCGCTCGATCATGTGCAGCGCCGGGCGGTCCTTGATGGAGCCGGTGGGGTTGCGGTCCTCCAGCTTGGCCCAGAGGGTCACCAGGCCGTCGTCGTTGCCGGGGACGGCGGCGGACAGCCGGGGCAGGCGGACCAGGGGGGTGTTGCCGACGGCTTCGAGCGGACTGTCGTATCGCAAGGGAGGCCTCCGGCCACGGCGGTGAGGGTGAAGAGGGGCGGTTCCCCCGACCCCGGCCCCGGCCCCGTCACGGGCGGGGACGGTGCCGGGGGAACCGGGAGGTCAGCGGGCGCCGCCGGCCACGGCGGGCAGGATGGTGACGCTGTCGCCGTCGGCGAGGGCGGTGGAGATGCCCTCCAGGAACCGGACGTCCTCGTCGTTCAGGTAGACGTTGACGAAGCGGCGCAGCTCGCCGCCGTCGACCAGGCGGGCGGCGATGCCCGGGTGGCGGGCGTCGAGGTCGGTGAAGAGTTCCGCGAGGTTGCTGCCGTTGCCCTCGACGGCCTTGGCGCCGTCGGTGTAGGTGCGGAGGATGGTCGGGATGCGGACCTCGATGGCCATGGGTGCGCTCCTGTGCGAGTCGTGTGGGGTGGGTGGGCCGCAACGGTCGCGGCGGGGCGGAGGGTGCCCGGGGCTCGACGCCGCCGGGGAGGCGGCGGGGCCCGGGTGGGGCGGGGCGGCTCTCAGCGCGAGCGCGCGGGCGTGCCGGGACAGATCGCGCCGGCGTGCCGGCACAGGTCGATGTGCAGGCGCGCCACGAGGCGGGTGCCCGGGGCCTGGTTGCTCACATCGACGGAACGCATGGGCTCATCGTATAGATTCCCGGGCCCGCTCCGACATGCCCGTCCCGCGATCCGGATGCTTTCGTTTCCGATGCTGAGATTCCTCCGGGACGCCAGGGGCCCGCCGACCGCGGGGGGCGGGTCGGCGGGCCGGGTCCGGGTGGGCGCCGGTCAGGCCGGGTGGGCCTCGACGACCTGGACGTCTTCCTCCGTGATCTCGCCGTCCACGATGCGGAACGAGCGGAACTGGTAGGGGTCGTCCTCGGCGGCTCCCTCGGCGGTGGAGACGAGGACGTAGTGGGCGAACGGCTCGGAGGCGTAGCTCACGTCGGTGCGGGAGGGGTAGGCCTCGGTGGCGGTGTGCGAGTGGTAGACGATCACCGGCTCCTCGTCCAGGTCGTCCATCTCGCGGTAGAGCTTGAGCAGGTCGCCCGAGTCGAACTCGTAGAAGGTGGGCGAGCGGGCCGCGTTGAGCATCGGGATGAACCGCTCGGGCCGGCCGCTGCCGGCCGGGCCGGCGACCACGCCGCAGGCCTCGTCCGGGTGGTCGGCGCGGGCGTGGGCCACGATCCGGTCGCGGATCTCTCGGGTGATGGTCAGCATGTCGGTCAGGATGCCACGCCCTACCGGATGTCCGCCGGGGCGTCCGAGGCCCGGTCGCCGGGTGTCCGCCACCCGGTCGCGGGCCCGCGGACGCCCGGCCGCGCCGGGGGTGTCAGCCGCCGTTGCGGGCGTGCAGGTGGTCGTGCGCGGTGCCGTGGACGGACTCCGGGTTGCGGCGCTTGAGCACCTGGTAGCCGATCACCAGCACCAGCGCCCAGCCGGGGAAGACGTACAGCGAGATCCGGTTGTCGGCGTCCAGGGCGATCAGCACCACGACCATGGCCAGGAAGGCGAGGGCGGCCCAGCTGACCCAGGCGCCGCCGGGGGCCTTGAAGGTGGGCGGCGGCAGGTGGCCGGCCTGCCAGGCCTTGCGGTAGCGGATCTGGGAGATCAGGATCATCGCCCAGGTCCACAGCCCGCAGACCGTGGCGACCGAGGTGATGTACTCGAACGCCCGTGCCGGGACGAGGTAGTTGAGGACCACGCCGGCGCCCATCAGCACACAGGAGATGGTGATCGCGAAGGCCGGGGTGCGGCGGCTGTTGAGCTTGGTGAGCTGCCCGGGGGCCTGGCCGCGCAGGGCGAGGTCGCGCAGCATCCGGCCGGTGGAGTACATCCCGGAGTTGCAGGAGGAGAGCGCCGCGGTGAGCACCACGAAGTTGATGATGCCGGCCGCGGCCGGGATGCCGATCTTGCCGAAGGCGGCGACGAACGGGCTGACGCCGGGCTGGAACTCCCGCCACGGCACCAGCGAGAGGATGACCACCAGGGCGCCGATGTAGAACAGCGCGATGCGCCAGGGCAGGGTGTTGATGGCGCGCGGCAGGGTCTTCTCGGGGTTCTCGCTCTCGCCCGCGGTGACGCCGACGAGTTCGACGCCCAGGTAGGCGAACATGACGATCTGCAGGGTCATCACGGTGGCGCCGATGCCCTTGGGGAAGAAGCCGCCGTCCTGCCACAGGTGGGTGATCGACGCGGTGTCACCGGCCTTGCTGAACCCGAGGGTGAGCACGCCGATGCCGATCAGGATCATGCCGATGATGGCGGTGACCTTGACCATGGAGAACCAGAACTCGATCTCGCCGAACAGCTTCACCGAGATCAGGTTGGCCGCGTAGAGGATGACCAGGAAGGTCAACGCGCTGGCCCACTGCGGGATGCCGGGCGCCCAGAACTTGACGTACACCGCGGCCGCGGTGGTCTCGGCCATGCCGGTGACGACCCAGAACAGCCAGTACGTCCAGCCGGTGACGTAGCCGGCGAAGGGGCCGAGGAACTCCCGGGCGTACTCGGCGAAACTGCCGGAGACCGGGCGGTAGGTGAGGAGTTCGCCGAGGGCGCGCATGATCGCGAAGATCACCAGGCCGGCCACGGCGTAGGAGAGGATCAGGCTCGGCCCGGACTTGGAGATCGCGGTGCCGGCGCCGAGGAAGAGGCCGGTGCCGATCGCGCCGCCGATCGCGATCATCTGGATCTGGCGGCTGCCGAGCCCCCGCTCGTAGCCCTCTTCGTCCGGTTTCCCGTCGACCACCTGGTCGTAGATCTGCTCGGCCATGGTCACCGTCCTGATGGGTCTCGTTTGTGGGGAGAAGTCGTACCACGCCCGATCCGGCTACCGGTGTTCATCTGAGCGATATTTGAGCATGTCCTGCTAGGTTTTGCCCGATTTATGCGAAAATACCCCGGCCGATCGTCCACATGCTGGACGGAACGGCCGGGGCTTGCCCGAAAGCGGGCAGGATCGCCGGACGAAGCGGAGGAAACCGCTCCACCGTCAGTCGGCGATCGCCTCCAGCAGCGACTCCTGGAGCGCCCCGAGCCACAGGTAGGCCATCACCAGCGGCTTGCGCTCGTCGCCGTCCGGCAGCCCGTAGAGGCCCTGCTCGTCCTCCTCGGTGATCTCCAGCCGCGCCCCGAGGGTCAGCCGCAGGTCGTTGAGCGCGCCCAGCCAGCGCAGGCAGTCGGGGGCCGGCAGCTTGAGCACCCCGCCGCCGCCCAGGCCGTCCAGCGACCGGACCACCTGGAGCGCGTCGTCCCGCTTGCGGGCCCGCAGGTCGAGCTCGGTGTAGCGGCGGAACTCGGCCGAGGCGGCCTGCGCCTCGGTGTCGGCCGGCGCGGCCGGGTCGCCGTAGGCGTCCGGGAACAGCCGGGCCAGCGCCGGGTCCGCGGGCGCCTCGCTCGGCCCCTCGGCGAACAGCGCCGCCAGCGGGTCGTCGCTCTCCCCGCCCGGGCCGGGGCCGATCAGCTCCAGCATCTGCACTTCCAGCGAGCGCAGGATGGAGGCCTCCACCTCGTCCAGCGCGATCGCCGCGCCACCATCGCCGGTGCTCTCGAACAACCCAGCCATCTGTATCGGTCAGCCCGTCTTCGTCGTCTTCGGCCGCACCGCCGGGGAGGCGGGCGGTCAGTCGGTCGCCCGGTCGGTCGTGCGCCGGAGGGGGGGTCAGTCGTGCTGCAGCGTCGCCCACAGGCCGTAGCCGTGCATCGCCTGGACGTCCCGCTCCATCTCCTCGCGGGAGCCGCTGGAGACCACCGCCCGACCCTTGCTGTGCACGTCCATCATCAGCTTCCGGGCCTTGTCCTTCGGGTAGCCGAAGTAGGCCTGGAAGACGTACTGGACGTAGCTCATGAGGTTGACCGGGTCGTTGTGCACGATGGTCACCCAGGGCGTGTCCGGCTCCGTCACCGGCTGTCCTTCGACCTCCGGGCGCTCGATCTCCACGGGCGCGACACTCACCGGCAGGCCTCCTCGTTGCACACTCGTCCGTGACTTCTCACGCCCCATGCTGCCATCCGGGGGACACCCGGGCGATTCCGCCCCGGGTCACGTCGAGAGAAATCGTCACTCTGACGCTAAGTGGTAGTAGCATCATCCTCATGGACGCCACATCAGTGCGCGCGGCCGGTTCGACCGCGCTGCTCACCGACCGCTACGAGCTCACCATGCTGCAGGCCGCCCTGCGCAGCGGGGCCGCGCACCGCCGCTCCGTCTTCGAGGCATTCACCCGACGCCTCCCCAGCGGCCGCCGCTACGGCGTGATGGCCGGCACCGGCCGGGTGCTGGACGCCGTCGAGAACTTCCGCTTCGACACCGCCCAGCTGGACTGGCTGTCCGAGCAGGGCGTGGTGGACGAGGACACCCTGCGGTTCCTGGCCGACTACCGCTTCCGCGGCGACATCCACGGCTACCCCGAGGGCGAGGTCTACTTCCCCGGCTCCCCCGTGCTCACCGTCGAGGGCAGCTTCGCCGAGACGGTGATCCTGGAGACGGTGATCCTGTCGATCCTCAACTTCGACTCCGCCGTCGCGGCCGCCGCCTCCCGGATGACCGCCGCGGCCGGCGGCCGGCCGGTGATCGAACTGGGCGCCCGCCGGGCCCACGAGCAGGCCGCCGTCGCCGCTGCCCGGGCCGCCTACGTGGCCGGCTTCGCCGCCACCTCCGACCTGGAGGCCGGCTACCGGTACGGCATCCCCACCACCGGCACCTCCGCGCACGCCTTCACCCTGGTGCACGACAGCGAACGGGACGCCTTCCGGGCCCAGATCGAGTCGATGGGCCGGGGCACCACCCTGCTGATCGACACCTTCGACCTGCACGAGGCCGTCCGCACCGCCGTCGAGGTGGCCGGGCCCGAACTCGGCGCCGTCCGGATCGACTCCGGCGACCTCATCCTGGCCGCCCACCGGGTCCGCCGTCAGCTCGACGAACTCGGCGCCGAGAAGACCCGGATCATCGTCACCTCGGACCTGGACGAGTACGCCATCGCCGCCCTCGCCGCCGCCCCGGTGGACGGCTACGGCGTCGGCACCAGCCTGGTCACCGGCAGCGGCCACCCGACCTGCGCCATGGTCTACAAGCTGGTCGCCCGCGCCGAGACCCCGGACGGCCCGCTCGTCCCGGTCGCCAAGCGCGCGGCCGGCGGCAAGACCAGCGTCGGCGGCCGCAAGTGGGCCGCCCGCCGACCCGATGCCGAGGGCGTCGCCGAGGCCGAGGTGGTCGGCACCGGGCCGATCCCCGAGGAACTGCGGCCCCACCTCGTCCAGGTGCCGCTGGTCCTGGCCGGCGAGACCGTCGGCCGCGAGCCGCTGACCGCCGCCCGCGACCGGCACGTCCGGGCCCGGGCCGCACTGCCGCTGTCGGCCACCCAGCTGTCCAAGGGGGACCCGGTCATCCCCACCGAGCTGATCGACTGACCGGCGGTCCGGTCGGCCGACTGGCCGACTGGCCGACTGGCCGACTGGCCGACTGGCCAGCTGACCGGCTGGCCGACCTGCCGACAGACCTGCCGACTCCTGGGGAGCGTCGCGGACGGCCGCGCGGACCGGCCGGGGGCCACCGGGCCCGAAGACGGGCCCCAAGCCTTCCGCCGCCGCGCGCCACTCCCTAGAGTCAGCCGTAGAGTTCCCCTGGAGTTCCTCCCCGGCCGTCCGGCGTTCGCGAGGGACCCGCCACCGGGGCGCACCCGCCCCCCACATCCGAGGATGCGAGCCATGCACCGGGCACTGATCGTCGTCGACGTGCAGAACGACTTCTGCGAGGGCGGCAGCCTGGCCGTCACGGGCGGCGCCGAGGTGGCCGCCGCCATCACCGACCTGATCGCCGAGTCCTCCGCCGGCTACCAGCACATCCTCGCCACCCGGGACCACCACATCGACCCGGGCGGGCACTTCTCCGCCGAGCCGGACTACGACTCCAGCTGGCCGGTGCACTGCGTGGCCGGGACCGAAGGCGTGGGCTTCCACCCCAACTTCGCCCCCTCGGTGATCTCCGGCGCGGTCGAGGCGGTCTTCGACAAGGGCGCCTACTCGGCGGCCTACAGCGGCTTCGAGGGGCTGGACGAGAACAACCGCGGCCCGGTGGAGTGGCTGCGCGAACGGCAGGTCGACGAGATCGACGTGGTCGGCATCGCCACCGACCACTGCGTCCGGGCCACCGCCCTGGACGCCGCCCGGGCCGGCTTCACCACCCGGGTGCTGCTCGACCTCACCGCCGGGGTGGCGCCGGAGACCACCGCCGCCGCGCTGGAGGAACTGCGGGCGGCCGGGGTCGAGCTGGTCGGCGCGCCGGTGGTCCGGCCGGCCTGAGCCGGGCGTGGCCTCGGCCCGAACCGGCGTGAGCCCGGCCCGCTGAACCCGACCCGCTGAACCCGACCCGCTGAGCCCGGCCCGCGCCCGGTCGGTGCGGTCGGTGCTCAGACCACCATCAGCTCCACCACGTCCGTCCCGCCCGCCCGGTAGGCCTCGCGCAGCTCGCCGCCGACCGCCTCCGGGTCCGCGGCCAGCCGGGCGCCGGAGACGTACACCACCCGGATCCCCAGGTACTCCATCCGGTGCTGGCCGCCGCGCACCCAGGCGGCCTCGCCCTCGCTGACGCAGCGCAGGTCCGAGTCCACCTCCACCGCGACGCCCTGCTCCGGCCAGTAGAGGTCCGGGACACCGATGTAGGTGCCGCCGCGCATCCGCAGCTCCGGGGCGACCAGCGGGGCGGGCAGCAGCCATTCGTCCACCAGCCGGTCGACCTGCTCCAGTACGAAGTCCCGCTCGGCGGCCAGGAGTTCGTCCAGCGCGGCCCGCACCCGGGGCTCCCCGGTCAGCCCCGACTCGACCAGCTCGGCGGCCAACTCCCGTACCGTGCAGCGGTTCTCCGGGCGGGCGACGGCCTCCCGGAGCACCTCGCGCACCGGCACCGGGGCGTCCACCGGGAGCCCGTCCGCCGTCCACTCGGCCAGCGCGTCGGCGACCGCCCGGGCCACCGGCGCGCAGGCCAGCCCGTGCACCGAGCGGGCCACCAACTCCCGTTCGGTGCGCCGGATCCGCACTTCGCCGGCGTCCTTGAGCCGACGCTGGCGGGGCACCAGGACGTCCACCCCGGTCACCGCGGGCAGCCGGGGCACGGCGGCGAAGCCGTACAGCGCCAGCGCGGCCGCCCCGGTGATCACCGCACCCTCCCGGCGGCCCTCCTCCCGGCCGTTCTGCGCCGCGTACAGCAGCGCGGCCCACATCCGCTGCTCCGGGGTGGGCTCGCCGGACTGGAGCAGGTAGACCCTGGGCAGCAGCCGCTGCCAGGGGCCGCCGTGGCGGCAGTGCTCGGTGATGACCCGGGCCGGCACGCCCCGGGCGCGCAGCTGGCTCGCGGTGACGACGTTCTGCTGACGCTTCGCCAGCTCCTCCAGGGACGGCGGCGGCGAGGGGATCCGGTAGCTCATGCGCGCCCCTCGACGAATCGCTCACTACGTTCGTTCATGCGCCCACCATCCCCAACCGCCACGCCCCCCGTGCCACTGCCTGACGCACTGTTACTCAACCGTCGCGAAACCGGGATCAGCCTGCACTAAAGTCCTCATACCCTCACTCATTTGGAGTAAATGACGTTCATATGGCTATCGGGTTTGATCGAAAACGATCGCCGACCTGGTCGTCTGACCCAGAGTGATCAAGGGCATACGGCGAGGGACCCCCGGGGCGTCAAACGCGCTTCCGGAATTGCCTAGGCTTACGTCATGTCACGTGACGAGACCGCCGGCCTCCGCGCGGCCCAGCTCCGCCTCGGCCGTCTGCCCGGGTACGTCCGCCGCCCGGATCCGGCCCGCCGCAGCGGCGAGAAGGGCCATACGTACAAGAAGGGCTGGGAGGTCCGCTTCACCGCCCGGAGCGAGGCCGAGATAGCAGAGATCCGCGACCTCGTGGTCGCCGCCGGGTTCGCCCCGGCCAGACCCTTCTTCAAGGGCCACCAGCTCATCCAGCCGGTCTACGGCATGGCCGCCGTCCAGGCCTACCTGGCCGCTAGACAGGCGGCCGAGGAACACGCCGAACGGGCCGAACTCGGGCGCCGACGACGCGCGGCGGGGGCGCGCACGGGCGCGACGCACGCCGGAGGGGCGCACGCCGCCGGGCAGCACGCCGTCGGCCATGCGGCGAACGGGCATCCGGCAGGCGGACACCAGGCGAACGGCCACCTCGCCAACAGCCACCCGGCGAACGGACACCAGGCCAACGGACACCAGACCAATGGGCATCCGGCCAACGGGTTTCCGGCGGGCGCACACGCCACAGCCGGTCACCCCTCGGCCGCACAGGCCACCGCAGCGCCCGGCACCCACCGGTGCGAGCGCGAGGAGGCCGCCGCCGGAGCCGCGGCAGCAGCCGCGGCAGCGGCCGCGACGGCCGCCCAGCTGGCCCGGCGCCGGGCCGTCGAGTCCTTCCCCGCCCAGGTCGAACGCGGCAACACCGCAGACGACCTGATCGCCCCCACGGAGGCCCGGCCGACCCCCTGACCGGGCGGCACCTCCCCGCCCCGATCCGCGCCCCGGTCGCCGCAGGCCGCCGGGGCGCTTTCGACGCACCCGCCGCCACCCGGCCCGGCGCAACCCCCGTCGTGAGCGCGGTTGCGCAGACGGTTGTGCGGCCCCGGCTTCGCGCCCTGGGCGTGGACGCCGGACCCGGCAGGCCCTACGGTGGCACCTCAACTGCCGTGCGACCCCTGCCGTCCCACACCCCCTGACCAGCTGCGACACGCTCGCACCCGCGCCCCCGCACCACTGTGCAGCACTCCCCCGGCCGGGCCCCGGCGGCCCCGGTCGACCCACCACCGGCCCTCGATCGGCCCTTCACCGGCCTCCACCGGCAGTACCGCCGCCGCGCCGCACCGCCCGTCACCGGAACCGGACGCGCCGCAGCGGGTTCCAGGCATTCCATCGGATTGGTCACCCAGCGCACCGAGGGCCTACCGTAGAGTGAGCACAGATGATCGACCGCCAGAAACCCATCTCCCCTTCCGAGAAGACGAGATGACCAACCGTCACACGAGCGCCGCCGAGCCACCCCCGGGGCCCGGCGAACCGGAGGACGTACCGCTGGAGTTCGCGGCCTTCTGCGAACTCCACCGCCCCCGGTACCTCAGCTACGCCCGGGTGTGGCTGACCGAGCACGCCGACGCGGCCACCGCCGTCCAACAGGCGTTCGCCGAAATCGCCGTCCAGTGGCGGGAGTTGCTCACCAGCCCCAACCCGACCGCGCTCGCCTGGCAGATCCTGCGCGGCACCGTCGCCGAACACACCCCGCAGGAGATCCCCGTCCCCGACCGCCACCCCGCCGACGACGACCTGGCGATCCTGCACTACGTCGTCGGCCTCGCCGCCCCCGAGATCGCCGACGTCATCGGCACCGACACCGCCAGCGTCGCCGGCCGGCTCCGGCGCACCATGCTCCGCGAGGCCTCCGGCTGGTGAACCGCGGCGACCGGGGTCAGACCCGCTCGCCCGTCACGTCGAACAGGTGGTGCACCGGGTCGTGGATCAGGTAGCGGGCGAAGGACCCGACGGTGAAGCGCGCCCCGTCGCTGCGGCTCCCGGTCCGCCCCCACTGCTCCCCCGACACCGCCCCGAACGCCGCCGCCAACGCCGCCGCGGCCTCCGCCAGCTCCCCGGCCACCACCTGCGGCCGCTGCTCCCGGTAGCGCTCGGCGACCGCGGTCTCGTCCTGGTCCCAGTTCGGGAAGAGCGGGCCTTCCTGGTCGAGCATCAGGTCCAGCCGGACCAGGAACAGCCGGAAGACGTCCCGGACGTGGCAGGCGTACTCCAGGTCCGACCACACCTCCGGAGCCGGCCGACGGCGCAGCCCGTCCTCGTCCCCCGCCAGCACCGCCAGCCAGGCCTCGGCGTTCGCCCGGACCATCGCGGCGACCTCCGTCGGGGCCACCGCCGGAGTGTCCAACCCGCAGTCGGGGCAGGCGCGTTCGAGCACCCAGGTCCAGTCCTTGGCGTCGGGGACGATCGCGTCCGGGGCGCTGGGGGCGGGGGCGCCCGGGGCAGGGGAGCCCGGGGCGGAGGTGCCCGGGGCGGAGGTGCTGGCGTCGACGGGGTTCGCGAGGTGCTGGTCAGGAGTGCTCATGGGCCCAGCATGGCCGCCCCGCACCGCGCCCCACCAGCGCCAAGGCCGCCAGCGACCGCCGAAATGCTGCCAGGCCCGCACCCGTCCGATCGGCGCCCGTCCGAGCAACGCTCGTCCGAGCGGCGCACGGCACGATCAGCCCCGGCGCGATCAGTCCCCGGCCCGCTCGTACTCCAGCCGGGCCGCCAGCAGGCTGCCCAGGTTCTCCCGGCTCCACTCGCACACCGCGTCCATCGGCCCCAGCAGCGTCCGCCCCAACGGCGTCAGCGCGTACTCGACCCGCGGCGGATTCTCCGCGTACTCGGTCCGGACCACCGCGCCGTCCTGCTCCATCGAACGCAGCGACTCCGCCAGCACCTTCGCCGTGATGCCCGCCAACGGCACCCGCAGCTCCGAGAACCGGCGCGGCCCGCCCTCCAGGCAACGGATGATCCGCCAGGCCCACTTGCGGCTGCCCAGCACCGGCACCGACTGCACCGGGCAGTCGGCCGGGAAGAAGTCCGCCGGCAACGGCGCCGGCCCGGTCTGCGTCATGCCCCGACCGTACCGGCCGGACCGGCTCCGCGGCAGGCCGGCACCGGCCGTCGGAGCCGGTTCCGTTGAAGTAACCGGCACCCCCCGGTCTACCGTCACGGCATCGACGGGCCACCCCGCCCGCCACCGACCGAACCGACCCGACGGAGGCCCCCATGACCACCACCACGCCCCGGCAGCAGCACCGCGCGGACGTCATCGTCTACGGCGCGGGCGGGCAGGTCGGCCGCGCCGTGATCACCGAGGCCCGCCGCCGCGGCCTCACCGTCACCGCCGCCGTCCGCGACCCCGAGCGCCACGCCGACCTCGCCGACCTCGCCGACCTCGCCGGCGGGGGCGTCACCCTGGTGCGCTGCGACGTCACCGACCCGGCCGCCGTCGCCGCCACCGCCCCCGGACACCCCGCCGCCGTCAGCTCCGTCTACACCCCCGACACCCCGTCCACCGAGTTCTACCGCGCAGCCACCAGCGCCCTCGTCGACGGCCTCGGCCGCGCCGGCGTCCCGCGACTGCTGAGCATCGGCATCGCCACCACCCTGCAGACCGCCCCCGGCGTCGCCGTCCACGACGACCCCGCCTTCCCCGACGCCTACCGCACCTTCTCCCTCGGCCACTCCGCCGCCCTCGACCTGCTCCACGACTCCCCCGCCACCCTCGACTGGGTCGTCGTCACCCCGCCCATGGACCTCGACCGCACCGCCCCCGGCACCGGCCGCTACCGGATCGGCGGCCCCCACGTCCTCGGCCCCCGGATCGCCCAGGCCGACCTCGCCCTCGCCATCGTCGACGAACTCACCACCCCCACCCACCACCGGCAGCAGATCGCCGTCGCCGCATAGGCCCCGCACCGAAAATCCCGGCACGAACCGGCCCCACCGGGCATCCTGGGCACCATGGCCACGGACCTCTCAGCCCTCGCGGTGAAACCCACCCTGCACGGCCCCACCATCCGCCTCGTCCCCCTGGCGGCCCGGCACACCGACCCGCTGTGGGCGCACTGCACCGACCAGGAGACCAACCGCCTCACCGGCACCCGCACCGCCTTCACCCGCGACCAGATCGCCCAGTGGTGCGCCACCCGCGCCGACCACCCCGACCGGCTCGACCTCGCCGTCGAGGACCCGACCACCGGCCGCTTCCTCGGCGACACCGCCCTCACCAACGTCGACCCGGACAACAACTCCGCCGACTACCGGATCGCCCTCACCCCCGACAGCCTCGGCCGCGGCATCGGCACCGAGACCACCGTCCTGGTCCTCCGCCACGTTTTCGCCACCGTCGGCCTCCACCGCGTCCACCTCGACGTCTTCGAGTACAACGAACGCGCCGCCCGCGCCTACACCAAGGCCGGCTTCGTCCTCGAAGGCCGCGCCCGCCAGGCCCACCACTGGGACGACCGCTACTGGGACGTCCTCCACATGGCCGCCCTACGCGACGACTGGCTCAACACTCACTGACCGCCCCCACCGTACGGCGCCCCCTCAACCCCCCGCCGCCCCCGCCGCCGCAGCACCACCGCGGCCACCACCGCCACCGCCACCACCACACCGACCGCACCGGCGCCTACCACCAGCCCGCTGCCGCTGCTGCCACCTGACGTGGCCTCGGGTACGGCCGAGGGTTGGCCCGTCGCGTCGCTCTCGTCATCGCTCGGTGGCGCGCCCAACGACTCGGGCCGGTTCACGAGCGGGTTCTCCTTCGGCCCGTCGTCCACTGCCGGATTCGGCTCCAGCGCCCTCCCCGGGGCGACGACCCCGTAGCCGTAGTGGACATTGGGCACGACTGTCCCATCCGGCGGGGGAGTGGCCGACTTGATCATCCTGTTGATCACCTGCCCGGCGGACAGGTTCGGGTACTTGGACCGAATGAGAGCCGCGGTAGCGGAGACGTAGGCAGTGGAGTCGGACGTACCGTTCCCAATCGCATAGCTCGTCAGGGATTTCGCCGAAGCACGGTAGATCTCCACACCGGGTGCGAGGAGCGTGAGTTCGGGACCGGGCTTGGAACTGCCCCACACCACCCCCTTGGCGTCCGCCGCCCCGACGGCCACCACTCCGGGAAAGGCGGCCGGATAGTTGACGCTCAGGTCCGCGACGCTGTTGCCGGCTCCCCCGACCAGTACGGCGTCCTTCGACACCGCGTACTCCACCGCTTTCCGGGCCTGAGAGTCGAAGTGGAACGGTCCCCCGACGGACATATTGATGACCGTCGCACCGTGGTCCACCGCGAAACGAATCGCCGCCGCCAGATCGTTCTGCTCCGGCACAGGACCGCCGTCGCTCGTTCTCACCTTCACCGGCAGGATCTTCGCCTTGGGAGCCAGCCCCATCACTCCGGCCTGGGTACCGTGCCCGTGCCCCGCGATGAGACTCGCCATCCCGGTACCGTGACCGTCCGTGTCAGTACGCCCGTCCGACTTGGCGCCGGAGAAATCAGCCCCGGGAAGCACCTGCCCAGTCAGGTCCTGGTGCTCCGAGTTCACCCCGCTGTCGATCACCGCAACGACGACGCCCTCGCCCTGACTCACCGGCCAGACCTTCGTCTCGGCCTCGAAGGTCCTGAGAGCCCATTGCTTGTCCCTGACCTCATCGGCCAGAGCCGCTGGCGCAGCGACGGCCCAGACCAACGCCCCGGCCGCAAGGACCGCCGTACCACGTGCCAGCGAGCGGCTCGTCAACCCCGGTCACCCCACTCAACGAGGCATCCCGCAGATCACCGACCTGCGGGATGCGATCAGATCACCCGTCCGTTCGCGGGCTCAGCACTCACTGACCGGCGCCACCGTAGGGCGGCTGGGGCGGAAACGGCCCCTCAGCCATCCTCCGCCTCCGGCGCCTCCCCGCCAGCACCGCAGCCACCGACACCCCGACCACCACCACGCCGGCAGCGCCAGCGGCGATCACCAGCCCAGTGCCATCACCACCCCCACCGCCGGACGTGGCTCCGGGAACGGCCGAGGGCTGGTCGGTCGCGTCGGTGTCGTCATCGCTCGGCGGTGCGCCCTTCGACTCCGGCCGCTTCACCAAGGGGTTCTCCTTGGGCCCGTTGTCCACCGCGGGGTTCGGCTCCAGCGCCTTCCCGGGGGCAAGGAGGCCGTAGCCGTAGTGGTTGTTGGGCACCACCGTGCCGTTGGCAGGCGGGGTGGCAGATTTGATCAACCGGTTGATCACCTGCCCCGCGGACAGGGTGGGGTACTTGGAGCGGATGAGCGCGGCGGTGGCGGATACGTAGGCGGTGGAGTCCGAAGTGCCGCTCGCCTCCCCGTAACTCGTCGAGGACTTCGCCGTGGCACGGTAGATCTTCACACCGGGCGCGACGAGCGTGGTCTCTGGGCCGGCTGTGGACTTCTCCCACACACCCCCGCTGGAATCCACCGCCCCTACGGCCACCACCCCTGGGAAAGCAGCCGGATACTGGACATCGTTCTGCGCCCCGGTGTTGCCCGTGCCAGCGATCAGCACAACGTCTTTCGAGACGGCATAGTTGACAGCGTTCCGCAGATTTGAGTCGAAGCGGGAGTCACCCGCAAGGGAGACATTGACGACCTTCGCACCATGGTCCGCCGCAAATCGAATTGCATCTGCCAGATCGTGCTGTTGAGAGTCGAGGGTCGGCTGAGCAATGGGGCCATCGCCGGCCGTCCCCACTTTCACCGGCAAGATCTTCGCCTTCGGGGCCAACCCCATGACCCCGGCCTGGGCCCCGTGACCATGACCTGCAATCAGGCTCGCCATCCCGGTGCCGTGCCCGTCGCTGTCCACACGACCGTCCGTGTTCCCTCCGGAGAAGTCCGCCCCAGGAAGCACCTGCCCGGCGAGATCCTGGTGATCTTGGTTCACCCCAGTGTCGATCACCGCGACGACAACCCCGTCGCCTTCGCTCACCGCCCAGACCTTCGCCTCTGCCTCGAAGGTCTTCAGAGCCCACTGCTGGTCCCTGATCTGGTCAGCAGATGCCGTCGGCACCGCGACACCCGACAACAGTGCCCCAGCGGCGAGAGTCACTGCACCGCGCGCCAACCAGCGGCTCGCCAAATCCGGTCACCCCACTCAACGAGGCATCCCGCAGATCACCGACCTGCGGGATGCGATCAGATCACTCGTCCGATTGCGGACCGGTCTCATTCCACCACGTTCGGATTGGCCCGCTTATCCGACGCCCAGGTCTCCTCGTCTTCAACGAGGTAGTCCGGCCGCTTGCCGTCCTTACCTCGGTCCTTCTTCCGGTGCTGTGCCTCACTCATCGGCATCCCGGGAGACATGACGCCTGGGCCACGAGACCCAGGTTCGACGCCTAGCCGGCTCCGAGCCCCCAGCCCGGACCCGCCCTCTGTGAAGGCCTGCTTGCCTCCCGTCCCAGATCCCGGAGGCACTGTCTCACGGACAGCCCCACCAGGTCGGGCCAGAGATCCACCGATCTGTTTGGCGCCGGACACCCCCCGGCCCCCGGCTCCGGCCCCCGGGTAGGCTGCATCCCCGCCGCCGGTACCGACGGCTCGCCCCCAGCGTGGGCTCGTGCCCTCCACCGGCGTCGCGCCGCCAGGGAATTCCTTGCCGCCGACACCGAAGGCAATCGGAGAACTCGGCGTGGTCGGCCTTGTAGGGCTTGCGGTTGCCTGCCCACCACCGCCAACGATCGGTCCGTTCCCCGGACCTGTGGGTATCGTCGTGTTCAGGCCGGACGTCTGGGTCCCCGAGGTGACAGGGCTCGGCGCACTCCCACTCGGAGAGGAGACCGGAGCACCCGAGATACCCGCACCGGGACCGCGACTCTCGGCGTTCGACGGCCTCGGCGAGGCTTGCGCCGTACCCCCCTTGATCCCAGAGTCAGTCGGGACGGCCGCGTTCCGTGATGCAGAGCTGGAAACCATCGATGGAGCAGCAGACCTAGGCCGCTGTGGTGCAGTGGCAGTTGCCGACCGCGTCACCGTTCCCCCGGCTCCGAAGGACGTTCCCGAGACGACTGCAGCCGCCATGGCTGCCGCCCCACTCTGGTCGTTCTGCGCCCCCGAGTCAGGATCGTCGACCGTCACCCGCCGCTTGGAATCTGGCAACGGCGGAGCCTTCAAGGCAGGTGTCGCGATGCGGTAGTGCATCGCGAGGGTCTGCATGACGGCTGCCGCTTCGGCCTTCTTCTGGTCCGTGAGCTGGATGTGGTCGTCCTCGCTGCTGAAGAAGTCCCCGACCTTGTCCTTGAACTGATCCCAGCTGCCCGGTTCCTCGGGCATGGTGCGCTTGGCCGTCGCCATCGCCTCGGACATGTTGTGCAGCGTGTTGGCCGCGTCGTTGGCGTACGCGGCGGCCTCGTTGATGTTGGTGGCGAGGGTCAGCATCGAGGTGTGGAAGGAGTCGCTGGTGGTGCCCTCCCAGGTGGTGGCCGCCTCGGTGCTCACGTTGGTGAGGGTCTTGCGGATCTCCTTGAGCGTGGTCGCCGCCTTGCGCCAGGGGTCGCCGGCGGCCATCACCGCGCCGGGGTCGAGTGCCTGTGCCATCGTGCGGAGATCGGCATGGCTGTACTTGGTGAAATCGGTGTAGGTCACGGGTGGTTCACCTCCGGTCGAGCGATCGGTCAGATGGTGGCGTTGCCGCGCTGGGACGGGACCTGGTTGGCCTGGTACGCGACCTGGCTGGTCGATGAAGGATCGGACACGGACCAACCGTCGCCGGCCAGCTTGAGCTTCGTGCTCACGTGCTGGTCCTGCTCCTCGTAGTTGGTCGCGGTGAGTTCTGCCTTCTTCTGGGCCTGATCGATCGCCTGCTGGAGCTGGTTCAGCACGTCCCGCAGGGCGTCCCGCATGGTGCTGTAGCGGCCGTGGATCTCCGTCGCCTCCGCGAAGGTGCCGAAGGCGGTCTTGCCGATGCCGCTGCGTCCGTGGGTGGTGCTGCCGTTGGCGTCCTTCTCGAATTCCTTCAGCAGCAGCCGTACCTGCCCGGCGAACGTGCGCAGTTGCTCGATCTCGACCCGGTAGCCCTGGTTGGCCCCGCCGGTCGAGCCGGTCCCTGTTCCCATTGCGGCGCCCCCCGTGCGTCCGTTCCTGGCCTTCGGGGCCCGGGCCCCGGTGTCCCATGTCTAACACACCGGGTCGGAACCCCGCCCGGTGCACGGTCAGTTCGAGGGCGTCCTGGTCTGCAGGGCTTCGGCGAGGGCGCGGCGGCAGAGGGAGTCGGCGTGCCGGGTGGTCTCGGGTTGGCGGTAGCGGCGGGCGAGGTCGAGGGTGGTGCGGACGGCGGTGTCGAGGCCGATGCGGTGGCCGACGGAGACGTAGACGGGTTTGACGCCGGGCTGGGTGCGCACCGCGCGGCCGACCTCCTCGCCGGTGACGGGGTCGGTGAGCGGGGTCCAGGAGCCGCGTGCGGCCTCGGGGTCGTGGTGGTCGAAGGTGAAAGGGGTCTTGGCGACGCCGAGGGTGCGCAGTCCGGTGAGGACGCCGAGGTGGCTGGCGAGGCCGAGGCGGCGGGGGTGGGCGAGGCCGTAGCCGTCGCAGACGACGGTGTCGGGGGTGCGGGTGAGGGCGGCCAGTGCGTCGAGGACGGCGGGGAGTTCGCGGAAGGCGAGCAGTCCGGGGACGTAGGGGAAGGCGATCCGGCCGACGGCGGTGGCTTCCTCGACGACGTCCAGGGTGTCCCGGTCGAGGAGGACGGCGGCGGCGACGACGAGGTCGTGGTCGTCGTCGTAGGCGACGTCGACTCCGGCGATGAGCCGGCCGGGGGTGTCGTCGTCCTGGGCGCGGACGAGCGGCCGCAGTCGTTCCTGTTCGGCGAGCGCCTGGGCCTCGGTGGTGGGCCAGTCGGTGGGGATGGGCACGGTCGGTTCCCCCGGGTCTGCGTGGTGTCGGACGGGTTCCACCGTACCGAGGGGTGCGGACGACCCCGGGGTGAGCCCGTGCGCCCCCTGTGCCCCCGACCTCGCGGGCTAGCCTGGTCGTGCCGAACTCCCTTGCCGGGTAGGACTTCTGGCACCGGCATCATTCCCGCCCGTTTCCCCCGACGTGCGAAGGACCCCCCGCCATGCCACGTCCGTCCGCTGCCCAGTTCTGCCTCGGCTCGTTCACCGTCGTCGCCACCACAGTGGCGCTGCTGGCCGTTTCGGGCGCCTCGGGCGTCCTGGAGGTCGCGGTGCTGGTGGGGTTCGCGCTGGCGCTCGGCACCGTGGTGACGGTGCTCTCGGTGGCGGTGTCCGCCCGCTCGGCGGCGGTCGCCGACCGCTCCGGGGCCTCCGCGGCCGCTGCCGGTCGCGAGTACGCCCGGCAGCGCTGATCCGCCGATCAGCGGATCGACGGATCAGCGCTGTCGCGGTCAGATCTCGGTGGTGACCACGACGGTCTTCGCGGCCTTGTCGTGGAGGCACTGCCGGTAGGGCTTGTCGAAGACGCCGAAGAGGCCGTCGATGACCCACCACACGGCGGCGCAGCAGAGCACGGCCGGGAGGATGTAGACGGCGGCCCGGGTCCACGCGGCGGACTGGGTCGGCGAGTTGCCGTCGATCAGCATGGCGACGCGGATCTTCATGGCCTTCTTGCCGAGGGTCTGGCCGTCCCGGCTGAGCATCAGCGCCTCGTAGACGAGGTAGACGGCGCAGCCGAGCCAGAAGGCCTCGGTGGTGCCCTCGCGGGTGCTGAGGTCGACGAAGGGGCCGATGACGAGGACGCCGATGGCCTGCATCAGGACGTAGTCGATGAGGCGGGCGACGATCCGCTTGGGCCAGGTGCCGATCGGCGGCATGCCGGGGACGGGTCCGCCGCTGGCGGTGCCGTACGGGGCGGAGTCGGGGCCGTGGCCGGGCGGGGGCTGGTCGTAGGGCTGCCCGCCGTAGGGCGTTTGGCCGTAGGGGCTCTGACCGGGGGTCGGTCCGCCGTAGCTGCCCTGGTAGGCGCCGGGGCCCTCCCCGGGGGCGCCGGACGGGGCGGGGTGTGGCGGTTCGCCGTCCGGCGTGCCGCCGCCCGGGATGGGGGGCTGCTTGTCGAAGGAGGGCGGACCGCCCCCCTCCGGCTGGGAGCCTGAGGGGTCGTGGGTGCTCATCCCCCGAGTAGAACATCGAGGATTCTCAGCTTTTGGGACATTTTGTCCGTTTTGCTGTCGCGCAGCTCGATCGGCGACCGGGCGAACGCCACCCGGGAACCCGGGACCGCACCGGCCGACTCAGCTGCGGACCACCCTGGTCCGGGCCGCCCGGTCCTGCCAGCCGCGCCGGGCCGGGCGGTCGAACACCGGCCAGACCAGGCCGAGCAGCAGCACCGTGCCGAGCTGCCGGACGACCCACCGCAGCAGCGAGCGGCCGAGGCTCAGTCGGGCGGTCCGTCCGCCGGGGGCACCGGCGTCCACGACCCGGATCCGGACCAGCCGTTTGCCGAAGGTCTGGCCGGTCCGGGCGATCGGCAGCACCTCGTAGACGAGGCTGACGAACACCAGGATGCCGAGCAGGGCGGCGACCTTGGCCAGCACCACGTCGTCGACCAGCCAGACCTGCACGTGGCGGCGGGCGAGGGAGCTGGCCATCCTGGCCTGGTCGACCTTCTGCTGGAGGTGGTCGGAGACCGAGCTGCCGAGCGGGATCCCGGCCGCGACGGCGACCACCAGCAGCACCGCGGTGTCCACCGCCCGGGCCGCCAGCCGCCGCCCCAGCCCGGCGGGCACCAGGGGCGCCGGGGATGCCGGCCGGCGGCGGACGGCGGACTCCCGGGCCGGCCGCACCACCGGCAACGCGGCGACCACGGCCGAGCCCGACACCGGGGCGGCAGCCCCCCGCTCCGGCACCCGCACCGGCACCGGCACCGGCACCGGCACCGCAGACTCCACCGTACGGACCGGCGCCGGCCCGGTCGCCGACCCGGGCCCGGTCGCCGCTCCGGGCCCGGACGCCACCTCGGCCACCGGCTCGGCCACCACCTGGGCCGCCGATTCGACCGCCGCCTCGGCGGTCGGCGCCGCCACCTCGCGGACCGCGCCCGTCATGGCGGGCGCGACGGCCGCCGCCACCTCCACGGCAACCGCAGCGCGCTCCCCCTCCGCACGCCCCTCTTCCTCTTCGAGCGCCCCCGGAAGCACCCCCCAGGACACCCAGCGCGGCGCCCCACCGGTCTCCATCAGGCCCCGCTGCGCCCGCGGATCGGCCTGCCACCCCGAGGCTCCGGCGTCGACACCGGCACCTGCCTCGGCGGCCCCGCCCACCCCGGGGGCCTCCTCCAGCGCGGGCTCGACAATCCGGAACACCGGCCCGCCGATCACCTCGGCGACCCGCGGCCCGACCACGAAGGACGCCCCGCCCGTGGTCTGGTCCAGGTACACCGGCCCGGTGTCCCCCGCCCCCGGAGCCTCCCGCCCGTCCAGCACGGGGACCACCGGCACCGGCGCCGGCACCGGCGCAGAACCAGGCACGGACACCGGCACAGAAACAGGCACCGGCACAGGCACCGGCACGACCAGCGGCACCGGCGACTCCGACCGCGCCAGCGGCACCGGCACCACCGGTGGCGGCACCACCCGCGCCGCCGCGACGTCGGGGGCGGGCCGCCGGGTGGCGTACCGGGGCGGCTGCAGCACCTCGCCCTCGACGGGGGCGGGCCGGCTGGTGCCCGGCACCCAGGCCGAGCCGCCCCAGTAGCGGACGAACCCGGGGATGGACGGGTCGGCGTAGTAGCCGGGCTCGGGTGCGACGGCCGGGTCGCCGTCGGCGGCGAAGGAGCGGTCCGTCATGGGGGTCTTCTCTCCTGTCGGGCCTTGACGAGGGCCGTTGAGGGGCGGGCCTCGGCAGATCCAAAGATCGAAACGTGGTCGGAACCGGGTCGGTCCGAGCACAGGGCAACGCCGCGCCCGCACACACCCCGGGGCGTACGGGGCGCTCGGGGCGCGTGGGGGCACCACCGAAGGCGGACAGTCGCCGGACAGTTACAAAGGGTAGTACCTCACCGGAGCCCCCACGGAAAGTTGACGATTCCCCGGACAGCGGAGGCCCGCCCGGGGTAGGGGCCGACGCACAGCGGGACCGCCACACCCCCGCCGCCCGAAACTTCCCGGAGAAATCCCGGAAACGTGTGTAAGAACCGGCGCGGACCGCCCTCTCAAAGGTCACAGGGCCCGGATGCGGGCACGAACCGAAGGCAGAGAGGAAGACGATCATGGACCGCCCCGTCAGCGTCGTGGAGCACGAGCTGGAGCTGAACCTGGTGCTCTCCCCGGAGCACAGCGTCCCCGTCCCGGCCCGGCTGACCTACGGCAGCCACGACCCGTACGCCGTGTACATCACCTTCCACCTGGACACCGGCTCCCCGGTGACCTGGGTGTTCGCCCGCGAGCTGCTGGTCGAGGGCACCTTCCGCCCGTGCGGCCAGGGCGACGTGCGGATCTGGCCGACCCGTTCGGGCCGGCGCAGCGTGCTGTGCATGGCGCTGAGCTCCCCGGCCGGGGACGCGCTGCTGGAGGCGCCGCTGCCGGTCGTCGCGGCCTGGCTGGAGCGGGCGCACCGGCTGGTGCCGCCGGGCAGCGAGCTGGCCGCCCTCGACATGGACGGCTCGCTCGCCGAGCTGCTCGCGTAGGCGTGCGGGTCGTGCGCCGCAGCCTACGGAGCGTACGGAGAGCCCCCGCCGGCTCAGCGGGCCGCGGGGGCCTGCTGACGACCGCGGGCGGCGTCCGGGCCGCCGTCGCCGTCGCGCTGTCCGGGCAGCCGGACCGGCGGGGCACCGGCGGAGCGCCGGCGTGCCCTTATCCGGATGGCGGCGGCGAGCAGGAAGCAGAGGCCGACCCACGGGTAGATCGAGGTCGGCAGCTGGTTCAGCGGTGACATGTGGAGCACGGCCGCGCCGACCGGCTTGGCGGCCCACATCGCGAAGGACAGGAAGGCCAGCAGGGTGGCCCAGAACGCGGCCCGCCAGCGCAGTCGGCGGACGCCGGCCGGGCGGGCGCGCTCGACGGAGGCCTCGGCGGCGAGCAGTACGAGGACCGGCACGCACCAGACCCAGTGGTGGGTCCAGCTGATCGGCGAGATCAGCACGGCCGTGACGGCGGTGACGCAGAAGCCCCAGGCCTCGGCCCGGGGCAGCCAGCGGCCGCCGCGGACGGCCCAGGCGGCGACGGCGAGGCCGGCCACCGCGACCAGGCCCGCCCCGAGGGTGGCGAGGAAGCCGGGGTCGGCGCTGTGCAGCAGGCGGGCGAAGGCGCCGCGCAGCGACTGGTTGTCGACGATCTCGGTCTTGCCGACCCGGGAGGAGTCGTAGAGGTACTTGGTCCAGAAGCCCCAGGTGGCGTCGGGGAGGAAGAGCGCGCCGATCAGGAAGGTGCCGAGGAAGGTGAGGCCGGCGGTGAAGGCGGCCCGGACCCGGCCGGTGACCAGCAGGTAGACGGCGAACAGGCCGGGGGTGAGCTTGATGCCGGCGGCGATGCCGATCGCGATGCCCTTGCTGCGGTGGGCGTCGGACCGGGTGAGGTCCCAGAGGATCAGGCAGCCGAGCGCGAGGTTGATCTGGCCGTACCGGAGCGTGGTGAAGACGGGTTCGAGCCAGACGCCGAGGCCGGTGATCAGGACCACACCGATCGGCCGGAGTTCGCGGCGCGGCCAGCCGACCAGCTTGAAGGACAGGTGGGCCATCAGCGCGAGCAGCCCGAGGTTGCCGAGAGTGATCACCACGCGGAGGATGGGGATCGGCAGCCAGGTGGTCGGGACGAACAGCATGGCCGCGAACGGGGGGTAGGTCGCGGGGAGGTTCCACTCGGTGACGCGCAGCGCGTAGAGGTCGGTGCCGTTGGCGACGGCGGCGCCCTCGGCCCGGTAGACGATCATGTCGACCATCGAGGTGTGGACGAAGTGGCGGACCACTGCGTACACGACCAGCGACAGCAGTGCCACGGACGAGGCGATCAGCATCGGGCGGCGGGGGGCCTCACGCAGTGCGCGCACGGGGGCACCGAGCGCGACGCGCAGCCGGTCGGACAGGGGAGCGGGCGACGGGGCGGATACGGTCCGCACCGGGCTGCGCTCGTCTTGTACCGCTGTCACCTGTCCACTCCGTCCACCGCTCGGCCAACCAGCGACGATACCGGATGCGACCCGTCCCGTCCTGGGCGCGATCGACTACTCGCAGTGACGACAGTGCCCCGACCGACCGTGCTCGGCTGCGGGCTGAGCACGGGCGGCCGGGGCGGTCCGAGGGGCCGGACCCCGGCGCGGGGGCCTCAGCCGGTGTAGCGGCCGAAGGCCCGGGTGAAGTCCAGCGGCTGCTGGACGATGCTGCTGCAACTGGCGTCCGCGGTGGCCCTGGCGCCGCCGGCGCAGGCCTTGTCCCGGGTCCCGGACCACATGGCCAGCCAGGCGAGGTGCTTGCCGGCCGCGAAGTCGGCCAGCTGCTCGGCGTCGGCCACCGTGAAGACCTCGCTGGCGACGTCGTTGACGCCGATCATCGGGGTGACCGCGACCTTGCGCCAGGCGGCCGCGTCGTCCAGCCCCAGCACGCTCTTGACCTGGGCCTGGGTGGCGGTGGCCGCGGCGATCGCGTACGTGCCCATCCGCCCCTGCGGGTTGGGGGCGACGCCGTCGCCGAAGTCCATGGCCATGATGTTGACGGCACCGATCGCAACACCGGCGACCTTGGCACCGGCGACCAGGTCGACGCCGTCCTGGGTCAGGCCGGAGGGCAGCGCGGGCAGGGTGAAGGAGACGTCGAGCGGCCTGCCCTTCGCGGCGGCCTCGCGCTGGAGCTGGGCGACGGCCTGGGCCCGCCGGGTGTTGGCGGCGGTGTCGGCGATCGCGCCGCCCTCGACGTCGAAGTCGAGCCGGGTCACGCCGTACGCGTCGATCACCGTGCGGTACGCGGCGGCCAGGTCGGCGGTGGAGCCGCAGGCCAGGGCCAGCTCGCTGCCGTTGGCGCCGCCGAAGGAGACCCGGACGTCGCCGCCGATCGCGCGCAGGGCGCCGATCTGGGCGGCCACCGCGTCGGCGGACAGGTCGCTGACCCCGCCCCACTTGGGTACGCAGCCGCCGCCGGAGACCACGAAGGCGAGGGTGAACCGCTTCACCCCGGTGGCCTTGGCGGTGGCGACCAGGTCGTAGGGCGGGTAGAGCGAGGTGTCGACGTACGGGGCGAAGCCGCCCCCGGCGCCGGCCGGGGGGACGGGCACACCGGTCGCCGTGGGGGTGGCGGTCGGGGTGGCGGTCGGCTTCCCGGTGGCGGTCGGGGTCGGGGTCGGCTTCCCGGTGGCGGTGGCCGTGGCAGTGGCGGTCGGACCGGCCGTCGCGGTCGCGGTGGGCGAGGTCGAGCCGGTGGGCGCCACCGTGGGGGTGGTGGTCGGGCGTCCGGAGGGGGTGGGCGCGGGGCCCTCGCCGGCCGTGCAGGAGGCGTTGTTGATCAGGCAGTTCCCGGGCTCGGCCTGCGCCGCGCCGGCGCCCTGGGCGACGAAGCCGACCACCACGCCCTTCCCCGGGTCCAACCGCTTGCTCCAGGCCTCCGGCCTGACGGTGACGTGCTGCCCGGCGACGGTGAAGGTGGCGTTCCAGAGCGAGTCGATCTTCGCGCCGGCCGGCAGGTCGAAGCTGAGCGTCCAGTCCTCGATCGGATCGGCGGCCGGGTTGGTGACGAGGTACTGGCCGGTGTAGCCGGCGTCCCAGCTGCTGGTGCGGCTGTAGACGGCGCCGAGCGGGGCGGCGCTGGCCGAGGAGGCGAGCACCACCGTCCCGCCCGCGACCAGGGCGACGGCGACCGCCGAGGCCCCGATGATCGTCCCCTTGCGGCTGCGCCTGCGGCGGCCGGAACGGCGGGTGGGTCGGGTGGTCATGCGCGTTACCTCCGCGGGAGCCTGCGGTCGGCACCGTTCGCGGGTGCCTGCGGTCGGCCGCCGTCCGGACGGGCCGCGCACAGGTGCGCGGGGACGTCCCGGGCGGCCGGACCGGCTCGGTCGGGTGACCGGCGCGACCGACGCTAGCCGCGCCCGGGGCCGGAAACCGCGGGCTGAGCGAGGGGTGAAGCTCCCTTAGGCCGCAGTTAAGGAAGAGGCCCCGGAGGAGGAGGCCCCGGAGGAGTAGGCCTCGGAGGAAGAGGCCCCCTCCCGACCCGTCGTCACTTCGGGAACAGCGCACCCCGGGTCCGCCGCCGTCCGGCCCGGGCGGGCGGGGCCTCCGTCGGGCGGGTGCGCAGCCGCAGCCTGGTCTCCGCGCCGCCGAGCACGGCGGAGCGGCCGAGTGCCAGGTCGCCGCCGGTGGACTCGGCGAGCTTGCGCACAATGTCCAGTCCGAGGCCGGTGGAGCCCTCGCCGCCGTGGCCCTCGCCGCGTTTGAGGGCGGCGGCCGGGTCGCTGTAGCCGGGCCCGGCGTCGCCGACCAGCACGATCACCGCGTTCTCGGTGGCCAGGACGTCCACCGAGAAGGCGGTGCCGACGGCGGTGTGCCGGAAGACGTTGCCGAGCAGGGCGTCGACGGCGGCGGCCAGGTCGCCGCGCTGGACGGGAACGGGCGCGGCGCGTTCGGCGCCGGCCAGTTGCCAGCGGCGGCCCTCGTCCTCGGCCAGCGCGGACCAGAAGCCGACCCGTTCGCGGATCACCTCGGCGGCGTCGCAGCCGACCGCGACGGCGGGCGCGTCCTCGGGGGCGCGGCGGGCGGAGCGGATGATCTGGTCGACCTCGCGCTCCAGTTGGGCCACCGCGTGCCGGGTGGCGTCGGCCGCGTCGCCGTCGCCGAGGGAGGCGGCGTTGAGCCGCAGCACGGTCAGCGGGGTACGCAGTCGGTGCGACAGGTCGGCGGCCAACTCGCGCTCTGCCGCGAGGAGTTGGACCACCCTGTCGGCCATGGCGTTGAACGCGTTGGCGGCCTCGCGGAGTTCCTCGGGGCTGCCGTCGACCTGCTTGCCCGTCACCGGGACGCGCACCGCGAGGTCCCCGGCGCCCAGCGAGCGGGCGGCGGCGGCCAGCCGGCGGGCGGAGGCCACGATCCGGCCGCCCATCCGGTCGGCGACCAGCACCGAGAGGGCGACCAGGCCGAGTGCGACGGCGGAGAGCACCAGCCAGGCGGTGGCGACGCCCCGGGTGAGGTCGCTCTCGGCGACGAACACCTCGACCACGGCGGTCCGCCCGGTGTCCACCGCAACCGGCTGGAGCAGCGCGTAGCCGCCGGGCACCGCGACGGTGAAGGCCCGGCCCTGGTCGCCGGCCGTGGCCACGTCCACCGCGGCGGCGCGCCCCTCCCCGAGGGTCGGCCCGTCGGGCCCGCCGGACCCCGCGGGCGCCCGGGTCGCACCGGCCCCCGCGGCCGCCCCGGCCCCGCCCGAGGCCCAGGACTCCCCCGCGGGCACCGGCAGGTGCACCGCCATCCGGCCCTGGCCCCCCGCGTCGGTGCTGGCCAGCGCACGGTTGACGGCGTCCTGGTCGGTGGTGATCGCCAGGGCCGGCCCGAGCGCCGCGGCCTGCCGCTCGGCGGCGGTGAACGCCCGGTCCCGGGCGGTCTGCTGGACCATCAGGCCGAGCGGGATGAGGAAGGCCAGCGCGACCATGGTGGTCCCGGCCACGGCGGCCTTGATCAGGGCCCAGCGCAGCGAGTGGGTGAACCGCTTCATGTCCGGTGCTCCGCGGGGCCCCCGGTCGCGGGGCCCGCGGTGGCGGCCTCCAGCCGGACCCCGACGCCCCGGACGGTGTGCAGGTAGCGGGGGTTGGAGGCGGTCTCGCCGAGCTTGCGGCGCAGCCAGGAGAGGTGGACGTCGATGGTCTGGTCGCCGCCGTAGGTCTGCTGCCAGACCTCGGCGAGGATCTCCTTGCGCGGTACGACCACTCCGGGCCGGGCGGCCAGGAAGGCCAGCAGGTCGAACTCGCGCCGGGTCAGGTCGAGCAGCCGCCCGTCCAGGACGGCCTCGCGCCGCTGGAGGTCGATGGCCAGTCCGCCGACCCGCAGCACCTGGGCGACGGGCGCGGTGCCGCCGCCGAGCCGGCGCAGCACGGCGGCCATCCGGGCGCTCAGGTGTTCCCCGGAGAAAGGTTTCACCAGGTAGTCGTCGGCACCGTCGTTGAGCAGTCGGACGATCTCGGCCTCGTCGTCCCGCGCGGTCGAGATGATCACCGGGACGTTGGTCAGTCCCCGGATCATCTTGAGCGCCTCGCTGCCGTCCAGGTCCGGCAGGCCCAGGTCCAGGATCACCAGGTCGCAGCCGACCTGGGCGACCTCCCGCAGCGCCTCCAGGGCCGTGCCCACACTGCGGACCGCGTGACCGGTGTCGGTCAGGTGGCGGATGAGCGCGGAACGTACGAAGGGGTCGTCCTCGACCACGAGCACTGTTGCCATGGCCCTGCACGGTACGCCATCGGCGGGCAGTGGTCTGTACCTCGGGGGTGGCTGCGCACCGCCTCCGGACCTGGTGCAACTCCCCTGCCGAACACCGGGGGTACCCGTCACGACCTGCCCGGAAATGCGGCAGGATGTGCGGACGATGCGGAACGGACTGGTACAGCTCTGCGCCTGGGCGGCGGCCACCGGGGCGGCGGTGGCGCTGTCCTGGCTCGGCGTGCACGCCGTGCTCAGCGGAGCCGCGTTCGAGCGGCCCACCGCGCTGCCGCTGCCCTCCCCCAAGATCGGGAGCACCCCGTACGGAGCGGGCGCCACCCCCGGCCGGACGCCGACCGGCGACGCACCCTCCCCGCCGGCCTCCCCGACCCCGACCACGAGCGCGGCCGCCACCGCCGCGCACGCCCCGGTCACCACCGCGGCCGCCCCGCCGACCAGGAAGCCCGTGCCCGCCGCCACCACCCCGACGTCGACGGTGAAGAGCTACCCCGTCCCCGGCGGCCGGGTCGCCCTGGACATCCGCGCCGACCGGGCCTCACTGGTCTCCGCCACCCCGGACCCGGGCTGGCAGATGCAGGTCTGGAACGGCGACCAGTGGATGCGGGTGGACTTCACCAAGGACAACCAGGCCAACTCGGTCTTCGTCTACTGGAACGGCCACCCGCCGGTCGTGGAGACGGCGGTCCGCTGACCCGCCGCCGCCCGCTCCCCCGCCACCGCACCCGCCGTACCGGTCACCACCCCGCGAAGGCCTCGTACCCCGGCAGGTACGGCCCCGCGTACCCCGACCGGTCGACCAGGGTGTGCCGGGAGCCGCCCGGCACCGCGATGGTGGCCAGCACCACCGAGCCGTACCGGTCCCGCACCTCGTACGGTTCGGCCAGCGACAGCGCACCCCGGTCCACGGCGTAGTCGTACGCGTAGGGGACGTCCGGCACGCCGACCGCGAGGTCCAGCACGCCGTCCCCGTAGCGCTCCAGGTGCGCCGCCAGCTCCCGGCCGCGCGGGCCGATCACCTGCACCGGCGAGGTGAGCACGATCCGCGTCCCGGGCCCGGCCAGCACGTAGGAGACCGCCTCCGGGTCGCCGGTCCCCGGCCCGGCGTACGCGGTACAGCGCAGCCCGAGCGCCGCCAGGTAGCGGCGGGCCGCCCGCTCGGCGTCGCCGACCACGAACACCACCGCGTCGGCGCGGCCGGGCGGCAGCGGCCCCGGGTCCTCCGGTCCCCCGGCCGGGCCCGCGGCGAGCAGGACGGATTCGGCGGCGGTGTCGGTCATGACGGCCCTCCCGGTAGGCGTACGGACCACCCGGCGCCCGGGGTGGGGCCCGGAGCACGGGATCGTGGCTGGAGGGTGGCGCCGGGCCGACCGACGCGCAACTGTTCCGTTTCCTCCTGGTCAAGCTGCGCCCCGGAGCGGGAGAATCGGCGGCACCGCTGTACAGAATGCCCACCGGAGGACCGAGCCGCGATGCCCCCCGCCCACTCCCCGAGCGCCCCGGGCTCCCCCGACCCGTCCGCCCCCCAGGGCGCCCCCACGGCCCCGGCCGGCACCGGCACCGGCACCAGTGGCGGTGGCGGCAACGACACCATCGACGCCCTGGACGGCCGGCTGATCCGGCTGCTCGCCGAGGAGCCCCGGATCGGCGTGCTGGAGTGCTCGCGCCGGCTCCAGGTCGCCCGGGGCACCGTGCAGGCCCGGCTGGACCGGCTGCAGGCCAAGGGGGTGATCAGCGGGTTCGGCCCGGAGGTGGACCCGGCCGCGATCGGCTACCCCGTGACGGCCTTCGCCACCCTGGAGATCTCCCAGGGCCAGGGCGCGGACGTACGGGCGCACCTGGCGCGGGTGCCGGAGGTGCTGGAGCTGCACACGATCACCGGGATCGGGGACATGCTGGTGCGGATCGTGGCCCGCTCCAACGCGGACCTCCAGCGGGTGATCGACCGGGTGCTGGGCTTCGACGGGATCGTCCGCTCCTCCACCGCGATCGTGCTGGAGAACCCGGTGCCGTACCGGATCCTGCCGCTGGTGGACCAGGCGGCCGCCGAGTAGGGCGGGGCGGCTCAGCAGCTGGGAACGCTGCCGCCGCTCTTCAACGCCTCGAGCGCCTGCACCGACTCGGCGAGCGTGCCCACCGGCACCAGCCGCAGCGTCTTGGGGGTGTTCACCTTGGCGTCCGTGCACTCGTCCTTGGGCAGCAGGAACACCGTGGCGCCGTCCCGGGCCGCCGCCTGGGTCTTCAACGGGACGCCGCCGACGGGGCCGACGGTGCCGTCGTCGTCGATGGTGCCGGTGCCCGCGATCCTGAGCCCGCCGGTGAGGTCGCCGCCCTTGCCGTCGCCGGCCAGCTTGTCGACGATGCCCAGCGCCAGCATCTGTCCGGCGCTGGGGCCGCCCACGTCACCCAGGTCGACCTTGACCTTCACCTGGGCCGGCGAGAGGTGGAGGTAGCCGAGCGCGGCCGCGGTGGCGCTGTCCTGGGACTCGGCCATCTGCTGGGCCGTCACCTGCTCCGCCTTGGCCGGGTTGCTCTGCGGGTACACCGTCTCGGTCGGCCGGACGGCCTCCTTCGGGTCGAACCACGCCCGCAGGCCCCGCCAGAACGTGGTCTTCTGCCCCGGGTTGGTGGCCGAGATGGTGACCATCCGCAGCTCGCCCTCGGTGCTGCGCAGCGGCGCCCCGGTGATGGTGAGCACCGGCCGGTCCTGATAGCTGCCGAGGGTGTCCGCGGTCAGGCCCGGCCAGGTGATCGTGTACGGCAGCGGGACGAAGGCCGCCACGCCGAACAGCGCGGCGACCAGGACCCCGCAGAGCGCGAGCGAGCGGGTCCGCGGGGACGGGAGGGCCTTGGGCAGCTTGGTGTCGGACACAAGGGGAATCCAAACACACCCGACACTCCTGCGTGGTTCGCCCGCTCGCCCCGCGCCGGGGGGCGGGCGCTACCTCAGGGCGTCGGCCACCTCGGTGGCCGCCTCCACCACCCGGGGGCCGACCCGTTCGGGCACCAGTCCGTTGAGCATCACCACGCCGACGCTGCCCTCGATGCCGCTCAGCCCGAGCAGCGCGGCGGCGGCCCCGCTGGCCCCGGACTGCTCCTCCGCACGGGTGATGACGAATCCCTGTTCGGGCCGGCGCTGGCTGGGGAAGCCGCGGGCCTCCAGGATCGCCCGGCCGGCCGCGCTCTCGCCGAGCGGGTGGCGCAGGCCGGTGCGGTAGGCGACGTGGAAGTCGGTCCAGCTGGGCTCGACGACGGCGACGGCCAGCGCCTCGTTGCCGTCCACCAGGGTCAGGTGGGCGGTGGCGCCGAGGTCCTCGGCGAGGCTGCGCAGGGCGGGGAGTGCGGCCTCGCGCAGCAGCGGGTGCACCCGGTGGGCCAGGCGCAGCACGCCGAGGCCGACCCGGGCCCGGCCGCCGATGTCGCGGCGGACCAGGCCGTGCTGCTCCAGGGTGGCGAGGAGCCGGTAGACCACGGTGCGGTTGACGGCGAGCCGGGCGGCCAGCTCGGTGACGGTGAGCCCGCGTTCGGAGTCGGCGAGGAGCTTGAGGACGCGGACGCCGCGGTCCAGTGTCTGGGAGGTCTCTGCTGTCACGACGGGCAGTCCTTTCCGCGGCGCTCGCGGGGCGTGCGGCGCCGGGCCAAAAGGTCGGTGTCGCGCGCAGGTGGGGGTGGCCGCGCTCGGGCCGTGCGGCGTCGTCCTTGACGACCGCACGGTCCTGCGGAGCCCGTCCCGCGGGGGTTGCCCGGCGGAAGAGCGTGGGGGAAAGGTAGTGAAGGAATTCCCGCGGCGGAAGTGGTTGTCCAAAATTCGGTCGTGATCGTCATCGCCGCCGCCGGGAATTCCGGACAAAACCTGCCGTTCCACCGGCCCGACCAGGGCGTCAGTTCGACCCCGGTCCGATGTCCGGACACCCCGGGGGGAGGCGGTCCGGGCCGCGGCGGCCCGGATCCGCCTGCCGGACCGTTACTTCGCCCACTCCCGGATCTTGGCGATCCGCGCCGTCAACTGGTTGGCGGTGGCCTGCGCGGTCAGCGGCCCGCCGCACTGGCGGCGCAGCTCGTTGTGGACGGTGCCGTGCGGCTGGTTGGTGCGGTGGTGCCAGGCGGCGACCAGCGCGTTCAGCTCCTTGCGCAGCTCGCGCAGCTCCTGGTGGGTGACCACCGGCCGCTGCTCGGCCGGGAGCTCCAGCAGGTCGGCCTCCTCGGCGGGCTTGGTCTTGCTGCGCTGGATCTGCCGGTGCTGGCGCTTCTGCAGCAGCATCTGCACCTGGTCCGGCTCCAGCAGGCCCGGGATGCCGAGGTAGTCCTCCTCCTCCTCGCTCCCCGGGTGGGCCTGCATGCCGAACTCCATGGCGTTGTACAGCACCCGGTCGAAGACCGCCTCGGAGCCCAGCGCCTCGTAGGAGAACTCCTCGCCGCCCGCGCCGTCCGGCCCGTCGTTGGCGCGCTCGGCCTCGGCGAGCAGCCGGTCCTCCTCGTCGAAGAGGCCGTCGCCCTCCTTCTTCGGCCGGTCCAGCACGTGGTCGCGCTGGAGCTCCATCTCGTTGGCGAAGCCCAGCAGCATCGGGATGGTCGGCAGGAACACCGAGGCGGTCTCGCCGCGCTTGCGGGCGCGCACGAAGCGGCCGACGGCCTGGGCGAAGAACAGCGGGGTGGAGATCGAGGTGGCGTACACCCCGACGCACAGCCGGGGCACGTCGACGCCCTCGGACACCATGCGGACGGCGACCATCCAGCGCGAGGTCCCCTCCGCGTAGTCGGAGATCCGCTTCGAGGCCTCGGTCTCGTCGGAGAGCACCAGGGTGACCTTCTCGCCGCTGATCTCGCGCAGCATCTTGGCGTAGGCGCGGGCCACGTTCTGGTCGGTGGCGATCACCAGTCCGCCGGCGTCCGGGATCGCCTTGCGGACCTCGGTGAGCCGGCGGTCGGCGGCCTGGAGGACGGAGGGGATCCACTCGCCCTGCGGGGAGAGCGCGGTGCGCCAGGCCTGGGCGATCAGGTCCTTGGTCATCGGCTCGCCGAGCCGGGCCTCCAGCTCGTCGCCGGACTTGGTGCGCCAGCGCATGTTGCCGCTGTAGCTGAGGAAGATCACCGGGCGGACGACGTGGTCGGCGAGCGCGTGCCCGTAGCCGTAGGTGTAGTCGGCGATGGACTTGCGGATGCCGTCGCTGCCCGCGTCGTAGGCCACGAAGGGGATCGGGTTGGTGTCCGAGCGGAACGGCGTCCCGGTCAGCGCCAGCCGGCGGGTGGCCGGCTCGAAGGCCTCGAAGCAGGCCTCGCCCCAGGACTTGGAGTCACCGGCGTGGTGGATCTCGTCCATGATCACGAGGGTCTTGCGGGCCTCGGTCCGGTTCCGGTGCAGCATCGGGTTGACCCCGACGCCCGCGTAGGTGACCACGATGCCGTGGTAGTCCCGGGAGAGCGGGCCGGAGGAGTACGCCGGGTCCAGCCGGATGCCTATCCGTGCGGCGGCCTCGGCCCACTGCTTCTTGAGGTGCTCGGTCGGGGCGACGACGGTCACCTGCTGCACCAGGTGGTTGTGCAGCAGGTACGAGGCCAGGGTGAGGGCGAAGGTGGTCTTGCCGGCGCCCGGGGTGGCGACCGCGAGGAAGTCCCGCGGCTGGGTCTCGATGTACTTGTCCAGCGCACCCTGCTGCCAGGCCCGCAGCTTGCCCGCGGTGCCCCAGGGGGCACGACCGGGGAAGGCCGGGGAGAGGTGGTGCGAGGCGGCGGGCGCGGCGTGGCCGACGACCCGGGCGGGCTCCTGCTGCTCCGGTGCGTCGGAAAACAGCGGCATCGAGGAGGCGGCGGCAGTACTCACGGTCTCCGAGGGGGGATCATCGCAGGTCAGGGGCGGTTTGGCGGCCCCGCCCCGCGGTCGGGCGGCGATCGGACAACCCGCCCAGCGTACCGGCCCGGCGCCGTTCGGGCCTCCAGGCCGGGCTCCGCGCCGGGCCCGGGCGGCCGGAAATCGCTGTGACGCAGGTCACGTCGATTCCGCCGCGGAACCGGGTAATCCCCACCGGCCCCGGGACTCTCACCAGGGTGAGGCCGCCCCAACCCCACCTGCCGTCGGGCGGCCCGCACCGAACGAAGGGACCCACCCCTTGTACTCCGCCGTCGAAGAGACCGTCCAGGCCCGCCTGATCCTCTCCCCGCAGCGTTCCGCCCGGCTGTGCGTGGTCCTGTCGTACCTGCCGGAGGACCCGTACGCGGTCCGGATGGCCTTCCCGGCCGAGTTCTCGCTGGACGGGCCCGCGGACGAGCGGGCCGACGAGGACATCGTCTGGGTGTTCGCCCGCCAGCTGCTCTCGGCCGGCCTGGAGCTGCCGGCCGGGGTCGGCGACGTCCACGTCCGCCCCGCCCCCGCCCGGCGCACCATGGTCGAGCTGCGGGCCCCGGAGGGCACCGCGCTGCTCCGGTTCGACACCGGGGACCTGCGCCGGTTCCTGTGGCGCAGCCGCCTGCTCGTCCCGGAGGGCGAGGAGCACCTGCACCTGGACGCCGACCGCGCCCTCGCCCAGCTGCTCGGCTGACGGGGGCGCGGCCCCCGGGCCCGGGGCCCGGGGTCGGGGCCCGGGGTCGGGGCCGGGGGCGCCGCTCGCCCGAGCACCGGTCCAGCCGGTTCAGCCGGTTCAGCCGGTTCAGCCGGACAGCTTGCGCATCAGCCGGACCCCCTGCGCCGCCGTGAGGTGCGGCAGATAGGCCTTGCCGATCGCCCTGGTGATGCCGGGCAGCGCGGCCGGGTCGGGGTACGCCATGTACATCGGCCGGTACTCCGGCTGGAACTTCGCCTTGAACGCCAGCAGCGAGCGGAAGCCGTACACCGGTTCCAGCACCCGGCCCATCCAGTCCAGCATCCGCTGCAGGCCGGCGGGCTCCTCGTCCTGCCGGGCGCGGGCCAGCGGTGCCCCCGACAGCGAGAGGAAGCGGGCGCCCTCGCCCTTGAAGCCGAGCGCGGCCGAGGCGATCAGGAACTCGTTCACGCCGCGGAAGCCGTCCGAGCGCCGCCGCATGAAGTCGAGCGTCCAGCCGACCGGCACGCCGTCCTCGTACACCGGCATCCAGCTGGTGAGCCCGTGCACCACCCGGTCCTGGTCCACCGCGATCAGCACCCGCACGTCCGGGTCGTCCAGCTCCTCCAGCCCGCCGAGCGTGAAGCCCATCTCGGGCAGGCCCTTCTCGGAGACCCACTCCTCGGAGATGGCCCGGATCTGGTCGCGCAGCGCGAGCGGCGCCTCCTGGTAGGTCCACCACTCCGCGGTGATGCCCTGCTTCCCGGCCTTGTTCAGGGCGGTGCGGATGTCCTGCCACTTGCGGCCGGTGAAGGCCAGTTCGGGCAGCGGCACCACGGTGTCCTCGGCGACCTGCACCGAGCGCCAGCCCAGCTGCGCGGCCGCCGCCCTGGTCTCGGCGCAGACGCTGTAGAAGCACGGCGTCCAGCCGCGGGCGTCGCAGTAGCGGGCGAATCCGGCCACCGCCCGGGCCCGCGCCTCCGGGGCGCCGAACGGGTCGCCGGTGGTCAGCGCCACGGTGCCGACCACCCGGTAGGCGACGGCCGCGCGGCCCTGCTCGTCGAACCAGTAGTGGTTGCCCTCCCAGGTGGTGATGAAGGACAGCGTCCCGCCGCCGTGCTCGGCGAGCAGCGCCCGGGCCCGGGCGGCCGCCGCCGTGTCGGTGCGCAGCACCGGACGGCGGAACGCCGACAGCAGCGCGAGCAGCGCGACGACCCAGAACGCCAGCCCGCAGTACGTCTCCAGGAACAGCGCCATCGGGCCGACGGCTATCGGGTAGTCCGGCAGCAGGTCGTTGTACGCGGGCGGCAGGAACTGGGCGGGCAGCCCGTTCACCAGCCCGCGCACGCCCGCACCCGGCTCGAACTGCCCGGCCGCCAGCCGCCCGAGGCCCACGTACGCGGCCGCCGCCACCAGCGCGGCCCCGCCGACCACGGCGGCCAGCCGGCGCACCGCCCGGCCGGCCAGCCGCAGCCGGAACCGCTGCCGGGTGGCCAGCAGCAGGACGGTGGTCAGCAGCGGCAGCAGCATCGCCTCGACGAAGTACTGCACCGCGTCCCCGCTGACCGGCCCGGACTCGAAGTACAGCCAGGCCAGCAGCGCGGCCCAGAGCACCTCGGTGACGACGCTGATCCGCCAGGCGAACCGCAGGCCCCGGCGCAGCCCCTCGGCGAGCACCAGCAGCAGGGCCGGGAAGAGCGCGGCCATCAGCCGGGCGGGGGTGTCGAATATCCGCTCGACGGCGTGCGCCCGAGCGCAGTCGTGCGCCGAGGCGGCGCAGAAGTCGGCCACCTCCTCGGGGCTGAGCCGGTGCGAGAGGTACAGCTCGGAGAAGGTGTTGAACGGACCGCTGGCGTTGTCGTACAGCGAGGCGATCAGCGGCCCGCAGGCGGCGGCGACCAGGCAGAGCGCGACCAGCACCCGGGTCTCGCCGTGCGAGGAGCGGTGGGTGCGCAGGTACGGGCGGCCGCGGCTGAGCAGGGCGCCCAGGCCGAGGCCGAACAGCGCGCCGGCGCAGCGCTGGACGCTCTGCAGGTGCCCCACGTACAGGGTCATGACCAGCGGGACGAGCAGCACCAGCAGGTGCAGCCGGCGGCGCCAGAGCACGGTGAGCCGGTAGCCGAGCACCCCGGCCAAGGTGAACAGGCCGACGGCGGGCCCGACCGAGGTCTGGTCGGCCACCGAGGCGGTCCACTGCTCCCCGGCCGAGGAGCCGAACGCGACCAGCCCGGTGCCCAGCAGGGTGCCGGCCACCTGCCCGCCGACCAGCAGCGCGAGGGTGCGCAGCCGGCCGAACCGGCGCTCGGCGGCCGGGCCGACCAGGAGCAGCAGCAGGCTGGTGAAGACGTACGAGCCGATGCCCGTGGAGAAGGACAGCGAGCTGACCGGCGTCCACCAGCGGCCCTCGCCGAGGGTGGGCAGGCCGACGCCGACCCGGGCGAGCAGCCGCCCGGACGGACCGCCGGACAGGCTGCCGGTCGCCGCGCCGAGGGCCCAGAACCCGGCCAGCAGCGCCAGGGTCAGCGGCGCCGAGCGCAGCCGGTCGCCGAGCATCCGGACGGCCCGGCGGATCCGCTGCGGCCCGACCTCCGGCGTCGGGGTGACCGGGGCCAGGTGGGCGTCCGGTTCGGCCGCCGTGGCCGACGGCGCTGCGGTCGGCCGCGCGAGCAATCGGGTCACCGGATCAGTCCCGTCTGTTGGGCGAGCCAGGGCAGGTTCTGCTCCAGGGCCTTTCGGAACACCACCCAGCTGTGCCAGCCGGGGATGGTCTGGAAGCCGACCTTCATCCCGGCCTCCTGCGCGGCCGCGTGGATCTTCTCCTGGCCTGGCCGGAACCACGGGTCGTCGGCGCCGACCACGATCATGCCGGCGGTGTCGGGGAACTTCTTGCGGGCCATCACGTGCACCGGGTCGACGGCGGCGAAGGCCGCTTCGTCGCCGTCGAAGGCCTTGTCCACGGTCTCCTGGTGGGTGCCCAAGGTCGGCTCCTCCTGTCCGGAGATGTCCAGGAAGGTCCCGTACACCTCGGGCGCGTTGACGGCCAGTTGCAGCGCGCACGTCCCGCCGAGCGAGAGCCCGCCGATGGCGAGGGCGCCGCGGCCGGTGGCGGTCTGCAGGTTGTGGTGGATCCAGTTCGGGACGTCGACGGCCAGGTAGGTCTGCGACTTGGCGATCTGGGAGTCCATGCAGAGCGGATTGGCGAAGTTGCCGCCGGTCTGGTCGGCGACCAGCACGATCGGCGCGAGGCCCTGGTGCCGGGCCGCGAAGTCGTCCAGGGTCTGCCGGACGGCTCCGGAGTTCACCCAGTCCTCGGGCCCGCCGGGCTGGCCGGCCAGCAGGACGACCACGGGCAGCAACGGCCGGGGGGTGGCCCGGTAGGCGGGCGGTAGGTAGACGTACCCGGGGCGTGCGGAGAAGCCCGACGCGGTACCGGGGACGGTCACGGTGGAGAGGGTGCCCTTGGCCGGCAGGCCGGGCGGCGCGTGCCAGACCTCGGCGAGCGGGCGGTCGGACCCGCCCTGCACGGTGGCGGCCACCTTGCCGGTGGCCAGTTCGTCGGTGTGCGGGGCCAGCATGGCCCGGGCGGTCGGGTACTGGTCGAAGCCCCGGTTGATCTGCGACGCGGCCATCAGCACCACCAGGACCACGCCGCCGACCGCGAAGCACCGGCCGCGCACGGTCAACAGCGACGCACGGAAGCAGAGCAGGGCCGTGCCGAACAGGCCGACGGCTATCCAGCGCAGCACGAAGTCCGGGGTGCCCTCGGGGAACGGGTGCCACCAGTCGTCGACGACGATCTTCACCAGGACGGTCAGCACGGCGCCGAGCGCCAGGGCGCCGAGCATGCGCGGGGCGCGCCACCGCCGGTGCCGGGAGAACGCCAGCAGGGCCAGCGCCGCCCAGCCGGCCAGCAGGACGGCTTGCGGGACGGGGCCGTGGGTGAGCGGCCAGTCGATCGGGTTCCAGCGGGTGGCGAGGGTGAGCGTGGTCATGCGGCTTTGCCCGGCGGTGTGGTGTCGGCCAGGAATCCGTAGGCGACGACGTTTCCCTCGTAGCCGTGTTCCTCGCTGTACGCGCCGCCGCAGGTGATCACCCGCAGCTGAGCGTCGGCGGCCTGGCGGTAGACCCGGTCGTCCGGGAAGTCCTTTCGGTCGTGCACTTCGATGGCGTACAGCTGGTAGACGGCGGTGGCGCCGTCGGCGCGGGCGATCTCGATCCGGTCGCCCCGGTGGAGTGCTCCCAGGTGGTAGAAGACGGCCGGTCCGGCCTTGTTGTCGACGTGGCCCGCCAGGATGGCGGTGCCGCGCTGGCCGGGGGCGGCGCCGCCGCGGTACCAGCCCGCGAGGTTGCGGTCGGCCGCGGGCGGGGCCTGGAGGTGGCCGTCGGGGTCCAGTCCCAGCTCGGTGACGGGGGCGTCCAGACGGACGGCCGGGATGCGGATCCGGGTCGGGGCGGACGGGCCGAGCGGGGGGACGACGGAGACCGGGGCGAAGCCCGACAGCGCCTGTCCGCTCGGCAGCGGCGGCAGCACGGGCGCGCCGCCCTCGTGCAGCAGCCAGGCCCCGAACACCAGGGCGGCGCCGGCCGCCAGGGTGCCCGGCCAGGGGCTCCTGCTCTGCTGGACGCCCACGGGTGCTCCCTTCTGCCGGCCCGGATCCCATTCCTGAGAGTTTGCTGGGAACTCATTCAATCGGATCGGACCCTAAGGCACGTCCCCACGACGGTCGTATCCGTACCCGCCGATCGGCAGGGATGACGGCTCCGGACCTGCACGGAGTGGGTGGGCGGCCACGGTACGTGACGTTCCGCTTCCGCGTCCGGGGGCGGCGCTCCCACCCGTACGAACACCTTCGACGTTTCGGCCCGCCGTTTCGGTTGCGTCAATCGGGCGATCGATCACGACCGTTCGCTGCGCCTCTACGACCGTTCCGGCCCACATGCCATCCTGACCCGGTCACGGGCTCCACCCCCTCCGGGCCGACCGGACCTCCGCGCGCCCCGCACGCACCCCGCACGCCCCCCGCGAGCGCCTGCCGGACTCCGCCCGCCCGTCGAACACCTCACGAACGGAGTGACCATGGACGCGCTCTCCCGCCGAACCCTGCTGGCCGCCGGAGCGGCCGGCGCCGCCACCCTGGCGGCGGGCTGCGGCAGCGACCGGGCCGGCGGGGGCGGGGAGCACGCGGCCGGCGGCGCGGCCCCGGCCACCCCGGCGCCCGAGGGGCAGAGCGCCACCCCCGCCGCGGTCCCGCAGAAGCCGCAGGCCGTCCTGCTCGGCGACGGTTCCACCTCGGACACCGGCCCCCAGCCCCACCAGCCCGTCCCGGACCGGCTCCAGCCCGGCCAGCGGCCCCCGCAGTTCGTGGTCTTCTCCTGGGACGGCGCCGGCGAGCTCGACAACGGGCTGTTCGCGCGCTTCCGCCGGCTGGCCCAGGAGCACAACGCCTCGATGACCTTCTTCCTCAGCGGGCTCTACCTGCTGCCGGAGTCCAAGAAGGACCTGTACCGCCCGCCGCAGCACAAGGTCGGCGCCTCCGAGATCGGCTACCTGAGCGACCAGCACATCCACGACACCCTGGAGAACGTGCACGCCGCCTGGCTGGAGGGCCACGAGATCGGCACCCACTTCAACGGCCACTTCTGCGGCCCCACCGGCGTCAGCGCGTGGTCCCCGGAGGAGTGGGAGAGCGAGATCCAGCAGGCGATGGAGTTCGTGACGAGCTGGCGCACCAACACCGGCTTCACCGACCTGCCGGCCCTGCCCTTCGACTACCGCAAGGAGCTGATCGGCAGCCGCACCCCCTGCCTGGAGGGCCAGCGCAACCTGCTGCCCACCGCCGTCAAGCGCGGCTGGCGCTACGACAGCAGCGGCAACGGCACCCAGGTCTGGCCGCAGAAGATCCAGGGCGGCGCGCTCTGGGACCTCCCGCTGCAGTCCATCCCCTTCCCCGGGCACACCTTCCAGGTGCTGTCGATGGACTACAACATCATGTTCAACCAGTGCGGCCCCAACACCAAGGCCGACCCGGCGCTCTACCCGGGCTTCCAGGCCCAGGCCCGGGACTCCTACCTGATGGGCTTCGACCGCACCTACAACAGCAACCGGGCGCCGTACATCATCGGCAACCACTTCGAGGAGTGGAACGGCGGCATCTACATGAACGCCGTCGAGGACGTGCTCAAGTCGATCGCGGGCAAGCCCGAGGTGCGGCTGGTCTCCTTCCGCCAACTGGTCGACTGGCTGGACGCCCAGGACCCGGCGGTGCTGCGCAAGCTCCAGGGCCTCGGCCCGGGCCAGTCCCCGGCCGGCGGCTGGGAGGCCTTCCTCGGCACCCCGGCCGCGCCGCCGGCCGCCTCCCCCTCCCCCACCGCCACCGCCACCGCGTCCTGACCGCAGGTCAGGCCCGGACCCGCACCCGCCCGGCGAGCAGCGCCCCCAGCGCCGCCACCGCGGCCATCACCAGCAGGATCACCGCGAAGGCGCCGGGCGAGCCGTCGGCCCCGGCGCCCTCGTGCGCCGCGGCCAGTGACCCGCCGCCCAGCGCCGCGAACAGCACCCCGGCCAGGCCGGTCAGCAGCACGTTGCCCAGGGCGTCGCTCATCTGCAGCGCGGCCGAGTTCGCCCCGGCGTCCTCGGGCGCGGAGAGCTTCATCATCAGCACGCTGACGCTCGCGACCGTCAGCCCCATCCCGATGCCGCCGACGCCCCAGGCCACCGAGGCCACCCAGGCCGGCACCGCCGGGACCAGCACCAGCGCGGCGGCCGCGATCGCCACCGCCGTCAGCACGAAGCCGCCCCGGATCATCGTCTCGCGGTACCGCTCGGCCCCCGGGCGGCCCTGCAGCCAGGAGCCCAGCGCCCAGGTCAGCCCACCGCTGGTCAGGGTGAGCCCGGACAGGGTCGGCGAGAGGCCGCGCTCGGTGGTCATCATCAGCGGGACGAAGGCCTCGGCGCCGAGGAACGCCCCCGCCGCCAGCCCGCGCAGCAGGATCACCGTCGGCAGCCCGCGCCCGGCCCGCAGGGTCCGCTTCGGCAGCAGCCCCAGCACGGCCGGGGCCAGCAGCGCCGCACCGGCGACGCCGGGGAGCAGTCCGACCAGGTCCCGGCGCTGGCCGGCGTACTGCAGCAGGCCGGCGCCGACCGCCGCCATCGCGGCCAGCAGGGTGCGGCGGCGGTCGAAGTCGGCACCCTTGAGCACCGGGTGGTCCCGCTCGGAGCGGGCCAGCGCCGGGCCCATCACCGCCAGCGGCAGCAGGATCAGCACCGGCACCGCCAGGAACACCCAGCGCCAGCCGAGGTGCTGGGTGACGGCCCCGGAGACCAGCGGCCCGACGATCGAGGGCAGCACCCAGGCCGAGGAGAAGGCGGCGAACACCGCCGGCCGCAGGCGCTCCGGGTAGGCCCGGCCGACCACCACGTACAGCGCGACGATCACCAGCCCGCCGCCCAGCCCCTGGATCGCCCGCCCGGCCACGAACACCCACATGCCCGGCGCCGTCCCGGCCACCACCAGGCCCGCGCCGAACACCGCGATGCCGGTGAACAGCGGCTGGAGCGGGCCGCGCCGGTCGCACCACTGGCCGGAGACGACCAGGGCGAACAGCGTGGTGGTGAAGTAACCGGAGAAGGCGAAGGCGTACAGCCCCAGACCGTCCAGCTGCCGGGCCGCGGTCGGCATCGCGGTGTTGACGGCGGTCGCCTCGAAGGCGATCACCAGCACGACCGACACGATCCCGAGCGTCAGGGCCCGGAAACGGCCGCTCATGACCCCGCCCCCGGGGTCAGCTCCGGAGGGTATCGAGGGGGAGTCGACCGAGGTGGGGGAGGCAGTGGTCATACGTAACATCGTAAGAGCCGTCCGCGTCCTTGACTCCTGACCGGAGTCCCTGACCGGGTCCGTCGCAGGGCCTAGGTCCGGCCCCGGGGGCAGGCGTCAGTGCAGCACCTTGAGCCCCACCACGCCGCAGACGATCAGCAGCAGGCAGCCGATCCGGGCCATGGTCACCGCGTCGCCCAGGACGGCCATGCCGTAGACCGCGGTGCCGACCGCGCCGATGCCGACCCAGACCGCGTAGCCGGTGCCGATCGGGATGGTGCGCATCGCGTACGCCAGCCCGCCCATGCTGAACAGCAGCGCGACGCCGAAGACGAGGCTGGGAACGAGGCGGGAGAAGCCCTTGGACGATTCCAGGGCCACTGCCCAGACGGTCTCCAGGAGACCCGAGACGATCAGAACGAGCCAAGCCATGACGGCCGTACCTCCGCAGTCCACAGCGGCCGGATTGCCGCTGAACTGCGCCGTCTTGTCGTCACCGGGTACGACGCGCTCGTCCGGGGTGGCGGGGAATCAACCACCTGCTCCGACCGTAGCACACATTGCCACACAGAATTTACACAACGTCATTGACCCCATTCGGCCCGTCCGCCATCCTGAATTCACTGGCCGTGTGCCCGAGTGGCTCAGGGAATCGTCTGCAAAGCGATGTACGCGGGTTCAATTCCCGCCACGGCCTCGAAAGGGGAATTGCCGGTCGACCGAAGTCGACCGGCAATTCCGCATTTCCCGTTCCGTTTCCGGCCGGCCAGGCGGCCCGGCCCGACGGCCCGACCCGACGGGCACCCGCGGCGGCGGGGCCCGACGGCCGAGGGCGCCGGCTCAGGCCGTGACGGCGTCCTCCGGGCGGATCGGCAGCCGGCCCACCGGCAGCCCGGTGGCGGCCCGGACGGCGGCGGCGACCGCCGAGGGAGCGACCACCGCGGGCACCGCGCTGACCGCCTTGGCCCCGAAGGTGGCGACCACGTCCCGCTCCTCCAGCAGCGCGGCGATCCGCACCTCGGGAGTGTCCAGCGAGGTCGGCAGCCGGTAGCCGGTGAGCGAGGCGTTGGTCATCACCCCGCCCGAGGTCTGGAGGTCCTCCATCAGCGCCAGTCCCACGCCGTGGGCCACGCCCGCCTCGATCCGGTCCTCGATCTGGCGCGGGTTCAGCGCCCGGCCGACGTCCTGGGCGACGGTCATCTCGACCACCCGGACGGCCCCCAGCTCGATGTCCACGTCCACCACCGCGCGCATCGCGCAGAAGGAGATGGAGACGAAGGCGTCGCCGTGTCCGGACTCGTCCAGCGGCTCGGTCGGGTGCGGGCGGCACTGCGCGGTGGCCCAGAGCTCCTTGCCCTCCAGCGCCTCCGCGACCGGCATGCCGAGCACCCCGTCGTAGGAGGTGATCTTGCCGTCCGCGATCTGCAGCAGCTCCACCGACATCCCGAAGTCGGCCGCGATCGGCTGCAGCAGCTGGTGGCGGACCATCAGCGCGGCCCGCTCGACCGCCCCGCCGGAGACCCAGGTGTGCCGGCCCCGGGCGGAGGGCCCGGCGATCGACTGGTCGCTGTCGGCCGGCGCGATGTAGACCTCGCTGACGCCCAGCACCGTCTGCACGATCTGCCGGGCCAGCGTGGCGAAGCCCTGCCCGGCGTCGACGGCCGCGCAGATCACCGTGGCGTGGTCACCGCTGACCCGCACGGTGGCGGTGGAGACCTCGTCCTCGCCCTCGGCGCCCAGCATGTGCACCATGCCGACGGCGTAGCCGATCCCGCGCCGCACCGCGGCCGGGTCCCCGGCCCCGCCGGGACCGCCGGGCAGCAGCCACTCGGCGTCCGGGTCGTCCACCGGCAGGGCCGGCAGCGGCTCGGCGGCCACCGCGTCCAGCAGCGCCTTCACCGGGGCGGGGCAGGTGACGGCCTGTCCGGTGGGCAGCGGGTCGCCGGTGGACATCGCGTTGCGGCGGCGGATCTCCACCGGGTCCACGCCCACCCGGGCGGCCAGCTGGTCCAGCTGCGACTCGTACGCGAAGCAGGCCTGGAGCGCGCCCTCGCCGCGCATCCGCCCGGCCGGCGGGTTGTTGGTGCGCACCGCCCAGGCGTCCACGAACACGTTCGGGCAGACGTACGGGCCGACCGAGAAGGCCGTCGCGGCGGCCAGCGCCTCGGCGGAGACGTCGGCGTAGGCGCCGCCGTCCAGCAGGATCTGCGCCTCCACCTTCACCAGGGTGCCGTCGGCGTCGGCGTGGTGGCGGTAGCGCAGCAGCGCGGGGTGGCGCGAGGTGTGGGTGTGGAAGGACTCCTCGCGGGTGAGGGTCATCTTCACCGGGCGGCCGGTGCGCAGCGCCAGCAGCGCCAGGGTGACCTGGAAGGAGAGGTCCTCGCGGTCGGTGGTGGCGCCGGGCACGCCGGTGACCACCAGGCGCACCCTGTCCGGCTCCAGGCCGAGGCAGGCGGCGGTGCGGTCGCGGTCGCCGTGCGGGTCGGTGGAGGACAGGTGCAGCTCGACGCCGCCGTCCGGGCGCGGCACGGCCAGCCCGGCCTCGGCGCCGAGCGGGGCCGGGTCCTGCCGGCCGACCTGGTAGAGGCCCTCGACGATGATCTCGCCGGCCGCGTCCGGGTCCCCGGTGCGCAGCGGCAGGTGGCGGAACAGGTTGCCGTCCGGGTGCAGCGCCGGGGCGGTGAAGGCCTGCTCGGGGTCGGTGACCGCCTCCAGCGGCTCGTAGTCGACCGCGATCAGGCCGACGGCCAGCCGGGCGGTGTCGGGGTGGTCGGCGGCGACCGCGGCGATCGGCTCGCCGTGGTGGCGGACCACGCCGGCGGCCAGCACCGGGCGGTCGGAGACGATCGGGCCGGCCGGGGCGCCGTCCGGCTGGCCGTCCGGGCCGGGCGGCAGGTCGGCGGCGGTGACCACGGCGTGCACCCCGGGCAGGGCGAGCGCGGCCGAGGTGTCGATGCCGCGGATCCGGGCGTGCGGGTGCGGCGAGCGCAGCACCGCGCCCCACAGCAGCCCCTCGGCCCAGAGGTCGGCCGCGTACGGGTAGATGCCGAGCGCCTTGGGCAGCGCGTCGCTGCGCAGCGGGGAGCTGCCCAGGCCGAAGGGCTCCGGTCCGGCGCCGCCCTCGCCGCCGTCCTGCTGGAGTGCTGCGCCGATGTCGGTAGGCGACGTCATGATGCGTGGTCGTCCTCGGGGAGCCGGATGCCGTGGGCGGGGGTGGCGCCGTAGGGGACGCCGGTGGTCGGGACGCCGGCCTCGGCCGGGGTGCCGTGCGGGTCCGCGTACGGGGTGCCGTGCGGGGGCGTGCCGTCGTGGACGGCGCCGGGCAGCGGGGTGCCATGTGCGGGGGTGGGCTCGTAGACCGGGGCGTCGTAGCCGGTGTCGTAGCCGGTGTGCTGCTGGTGGCCGTCCGGGTAGCCGGCCGGCACGTAGGTGCCGTGCGCGGGGGTGGCCTGGTAGGGCTGCTCGGGGTAGCCCTGCGGGTAGTACACCTGGTCGCCGACGGCCTGGGCGGGGATGCCGGGCTGCATCCCGGTCAGCGCGGAGGTGTCGTACACGCCGGTGTCGTAGCCGCCGTCGCCGTACGGCTGCTCGGCGGGGGCCGGGGCCGGCAGCGGGGCCTGGGCCTGGGCGGGCACCGGGGCGGGGGCCGGTTCGACGGGCGGCTGCGGGACGTGCTCGATCCAGGCCTCGGAGTCGGCGTAGACCGGCGGTTCGACGGCCGGCTCCGGCTCGACGGCGGCGGCCGGGGCGCCGGTGTTCCCCTCGGCGGCCGCGGCGGCGGCCTCCTCGGCCTCCTCGACCTCCAGCGCGCGGGCGTCCGCGACGGTCTGCACGGCGGCCAGCACCCCGCGGTAGCCGGTGCAGCGGCACAGGTTGCCGCACAGCGCCTGCCGGGCCTCGACCTCGGTGGGCCGGTGGTTGCGCTGGAGCAGGTCGTGCACGGCCATCGCCATGCCGGGGGTGCAGTAGCCGCACTGCACGGCGCCGGAGGCGGCCAGCGCCTGCTGGACGTCGCTCGCGCCGCCGCCGGCCGACAGGCCCTCGACGGTGTTGATCTCGCTGTCGGCGGCCAGCGCGGCGGGCACCAGGCAGCCGGCCACCAGCTGGCCGTCCACCTGCACCGAGCAGGCCCCGCACTCGCCCTGCTCGCAGCCGTCCTTGGCGCCGGCCAGGCCGAGCCGCTCGCGCAGCACGTAGAGCAGGCTCTCGCCGATCCAGGCGTCGGTGACGGGCCGTTCGAAACCGTTGACCCGCAGCGTGTAGGAGGCGCACGGGCGCAGCTCCCGGCTGACCTGCGGGGTGAGGCCGAGCGGGTCGGCGTCGAGGGTCTCGATGGGGTCTGTGGTCACTTCAGCGCCCTTCCCAGTGCCCGTCGGGCCAGCACCGATACGGTACGCCGCAGCCGGACGGCGGCCGCGGTCGGCCCCTCGGTCGCGGCCTCCCAGGCCCCCTCGGCACCGTAGTTGTCGGGGACGCAGGCGGCGGCGACGTACTCGCCGAAGGCGGCGCCCGCGGCCGGGTCGATCTCCCGGCTGCCGTCCCAGTCGATGCAGCCGGCCACCCAGGCCTCGGCCTCCAGCGGGCGCAGCGGCACCGGGGCGACGGCCCCGACGGCGCAGCGCACGGCGCGCCGGGCGGGGTCGAGGACGAGCGCGACGGAGGCGGTGGCGCGGGCCGGGCCGCTGCGGCCGGTGGCCTTGAGGAAGACCTGCGGCGCGTGCAGCAGCGGGACCCGCACCCAGGTGAGCAGTTCGCCGGGGCGCACCGGGTCGAGTCCGGTGAGCAGGTGACTGACCGGCACCTCGCGGCTGCCGCCGGCCCGGGCGAGGGTGACGCTGGCCTCCAGGGCGGCGAGCACCGGGAGGGTGTCGCCGGCCGGGGCGGCGGTGACGATGTTGCCGCCGAGGGTGCCGACGTTGCGGACCTGCGGCGGGCCGGCGGTGCGGGCGGCGTCGGCGAGGGCGGGGATGAGCGCGGCGAAGTCGGGGCGGTCCATCCGGGCGTGGGTGAGGCCGGCGCCGAGCACCGCGGTGCCGCCGTCCTCGTAGCGCCAGCCGCGCAGTTCGGTGATCCGGCCGAGGCCGACCAGGGCGGCGGGGCGCAGCCGTCCGGCGTTGACGGCTTCCATGAGGTCGGTGGCTCCGGCCACCGGTACCGCGGCCGGGGCGGCGGCCAACGCGTCGACGGCCTCGTCGAGCGAGGCCGGCAGCATGATCGTCCGGTTCACCTGGGTCCCACCGTGCTCCACTTGCTCATCGATCGTCTGCCGCCCGCGGCCGTGGCCGCACTGCACTGTCCGCGTCAGCAGCCCGGCCTGGCCGTAGGGTACGGGCGATCGGGCCGGGTTGGGCAACTCTGGCACACAATGCTCGATGATCATTTCGGGACCGGTGAACGGGACTGCCCGATTGGGACGGATACCGGGCGGTATCTGCCCCGACCCGAACGGGACCGGGGCAGATGTTCATCTCTTCTTGACGTCAGATGACCGTCCATAAGTTCCCGACGAACACATCAGCGCACCGCGCGCACCGCCTCAGCGCACCGGCGGCGGCCCCTCGATCGGCCGCCCCGCCACCCCGGGCCGACGCTGCCAGGGGTGCGGCCCGTCGGCCGGGCGGTACTCGACGCCCAGCGCGTCCAGCACCGCCAGGTGGCCCCGCAGCCGCCGCTCGAAGCCGGCGTAGTCGCGCTCGGCGGGCACGGCGGGCAGCGCGGACCAGGCGACCTCGGCGAAGGCGACCAGCCGGGGGAAGGCCCGGTAGTCGATGTCCCGGGCGCTGTCCATGAACTCGCTCCACAGGTTGGCCTGGGTGCCGATGACGTGCCGGGCGGCCTCCCCGTCCAGCTGCTCGGGGACGGGCTCGAAGCGGTAGACGTCCTCCAGCGTGCGCACGAAGCCGACCGGGACCGGCTCGTCCGGCCCGTCCGCCTGCCGGTGGTCGAAGTAGACGTGCTGCTCGGGGCACATCACCACGTCGTGCCCGGCCTTCGCGGCCGCGATCCCGCCGCCGAAGCCGCGCCACGAGGAAACGGCGGCGCCGGGGGCCAGCCCGCCCTCCAGGATCTCGTCCCAGCCGATCAGCCGGCGGCCGCGCTCGGCCAGCCAGCGGTCGAAGTGCCGGATGAGGTGGCTCTGCAGCTCGTCCTCGTTGGCCAGGCCCAGCTCGCGGATCCGGGCCTGGGCGGCGGCGCTGTCCTTCCACTGCTCCTTGGGGCACTCGTCGCCGCCGAGGTGGACGAACTCGGACGGGAACAGCTCCAGGACCTCCTCCAGCACCCCCTCGAAGAAGCGCAGGGTCTCCTCGGAGGCGTTGAGCACGTGGTGGCTCACCCCCCAGTCGGTCCAGACGCCGAGCGCGGCGGTGTCCACCACGTCGGTGTTGCCCAGCTCGGGGTAGGCGGCGACGGCGGCCTGGGTGTGGCCGGGCAGGTCGATCTCCGGGACGACGGTGACCCCGCGCGCGGCCGCGTAGGCGACGATCTCGCGCAGGTCGTCCTGGGTGTAGTAGCCGCCGTGCGGGCGGTCGTCCCGGCGCTGCGCGGACCGGTAGCCGACCATCGAGCGCTCCCGCCAGGCGCCGCGCTCCGTCAGCCGCGGGTAGCGCTTGATCTCCACCCGCCAGCCCTGGTCGTCGGTCAGGTGCAGGTGCAGCACGTTGAGCTTGTGCGCGGCCAGCAGGTCGACGAAGCGCAGCAGGTCGGACTTGGGCAGGAAGTGCCGGGCGACGTCCAGCAGCGCGCCGCGCCAGCCGAACCGGGGCTCGTCCGCGATGTCCGCGCCGGGCAGCACCCAGCCCTCGGCGCGCAGCGGGGAGCGGCGGTAGGCGTCCGGCCCGAGCAGCTGCCGCAGGGTCTGGGCCGCCCACAGGGCGCCGGCCGGTCCGCCGGCCGTGAGCAGGGCGTGGCCGGGGCGCACCGCGATCCGGTACGCCTCGGCGGCCAGGGTGTCGTCCAGGACCAGCTCGATGCCCGTGCCCGGCCGGCCCGGGCCGAGCGGCAGCCCGGTGGCGGCGGACAGCGTGCCGCGCAGCCAGCGCTCGGCGTCGGCCAGTGCGGGCGGTGCGGTCAGCGTGGTGGCGGCGTCGAGCGGGAAGTCCCCGTCCGGGCGCCGGACGGCACTCGAAGGTGCGGGAATGAGGTCCATTCCGACATCCTGCCCAGGCCCCGAACGATTGGCATAGACCACCTGGGAAACGCGGTGCTATGCAAAACGGCGTCCTGCAGACGGCGGCGGACTACTTGCCGCCGTTGTCCCCGTCGCCGCCCTGCGGCTTGCCGATGCCGTCGTAGATCTCCTTGCACATCGGGCAGACCGGGTACTTCTTCGGGTCGCGCCCGGGCACCCACACCTTGCCGCACAACGCCACCACCGGGGACCCGGAGAGCGCGCTCTCCATGATCTTGTCCTTCTGGACGTAGTGCGCGAAGCGCTCGTGGTCGCCGTCCCCGTGGGACACCTGGGGGACGGGCTCGACCAGGGTGCCGGTGCCGAGGCCGCGCTCGGGCTCAAGAGTGCTCATGGGTGCCAAGTCTATGGGCGCCCCGGGAAACCGGGCCAGTGTCACGCGGCGGCCCGGGTTCCACGGGCGTCGGCACGGGGCCGGACGGGCCGGACGGGCCGGACACGCCCTAGTTCATCGTCGGGTCGTCCGGGTAGGTCGCCAGCAGGGCCAGCGGGCTGCGCTGGCGGCGCAGCACCGAGCGCCACAGCCGTTCCGGCTCCGGGCTGGAGACGTCCCCCGGCTCGCAGTCCACCAGGTACCAGGCGCCGCTCCCCAGCTCCGACTCCAGCTGGCCCGGCGACCAGCCCGCGTACCCGGCGAAGATCCGCAGGCTGCCCAGCTCCCCGGCCAGCACCTCCGGCGGCGCCTCCAGGTCGACCAGGCCGATCGCGCCGTGCACCCGGCGCCAGCCGAGCGGCTCCCCGGTGCCCGGCTCCCCCGGCGCGACGGCCAGGCCGAGCGCCGAGTCCAGCGCCACCGGCCCGCCCTGGAACACCACCGCGGGCTGCCCGACGAGTCTGCCCCAGCCGTCCAGCACACTGCCCACCTCGACCGGCGTCGGCCGGTTGAGCACCACGCCGAGCGCCCCCTCGGCGTCGTGGTCGAGGAGCAGCACCACCGCCCGGGCGAAGTTCGGGTCGGTGAGCATGGGCGTCGCGACGAGCAGACGGCCGGTGTGGGACCGGCCTCCGTGCGAATGGGCCGCCGTCATGCCACACATGATCCCGCAGAACGGCACCGGCCGGACACCGCAACACCCGAAACCCCGCCACGCCGGACGAGCACCCGTACGGCCGAACCGGCGGGCGGGAGCCGGGCCGGAGAGAGCACCATCACGGGAGAGGCAAACGGGAACCATCGGGACGCCCACTACCATCTACGGATGGTGGACGCCCCTCTACGGTGCCGACTCGGATTCTCCGGGGGCCCGAACGCGCCCGTACGCCTGTACCACCGGTCCACCAGCGGTTCCGTGACGGAACCGTTCCCACTCCTCTGGCACCCCGGATTGCGAGAACGATGACCGACGACGTCCTGCTGGTCCACGGCGGAAACCCGCTCGAAGGCGAGATCCGCGTCCGCGGTGCGAAGAACCTGGTCCCCAAGGCCATGGTCGCCGCCCTCCTCGGCCAGGGCCCCAGCAGACTGCGCAACGTCCCGGACATCCGCGACGTCAAGGTGGTCCGCGGCCTGTTGCAGCTGCACGGTGTGACCGTGCGCACCGGCGACGAGGACGGCGAGCTGATCCTCGACCCCTCGCACGTCGAGAGCGCCAACGTCGCCGACATCGACGCCCACGCGGGCTCCTCGCGGATCCCGATCCTGTTCTGCGGCCCGCTGCTGCACCGCCTCGGCCACGCCTTCATCCCGGGCCTGGGCGGCTGCGACATCGGCGGCCGGCCGGTCGACTTCCACTTCGAGGTGCTGCGCCAGTTCGGCGCCACCATCGAGAAGCACCCGCAGGGCACCTACCTGGTGGCCCCGCAGCGGCTGCGCGGCACCAAGATCGAGCTGCCCTACCCCTCGGTCGGCGCGACCGAGCAGGTGCTGCTCACCGCCGTCCTCGCCGAGGGCGTCACCGAGCTGCGCAACGCGGCCATCGAGCCGGAGATCGTCGACCTGATCTGCGTGCTGCAGAAGATGGGCTCGATCATCACCCTGGGCACCGACCGCACCATCCTGATCACCGGTGTGGACGAGCTGAACGGCTACAACCACCGGGCCCTGCCGGACCGGCTGGAGGCCGCCTCCTGGGCCTGCGCGGCGCTGGCGACCAAGGGCGACATCTACGTCCGCGGCGCCCGCCAGCTGGAGATGATGACCTTCCTCAACACCTTCCGGAAGGTCGGCGGCGCCTTCGAGGTGGACGACGAGGGCATCCGTTTCTGGCACCCGGGCGGCGAGCTCAAGGCGATCGCTCTGGAGACCGACGTGCACCCGGGCTTCCAGACCGACTGGCAGCAGCCGCTGGTGGTCGCGCTGACCCAGGCCACCGGCCTGTCCATCGTCCACGAGACGGTGTACGAGTCGCGGCTGGGCTTCACCGGCGCGCTCAACCAGATGGGCGCGCACATCCAGCTCTACCGCGAGTGCCTGGGCGGCACCCCGTGCCGCTTCGGCGCGCGCAACTTCCTGCACTCCGCGGTGGTGTCCGGCCCGTCCAAGCTGATGGGCGCCGAGCTGGTCATCCCGGACCTGCGCGGCGGCTTCTCGTACCTGATCGCGGCGCTGGCGGCCGAGGGCACCTCGACCGTGCACGGCATCGACCTGATCAACCGCGGCTACGAGAACTTCATGGAGAAGCTGCGGGACCTCGGCGCCCACGTCGAGCTGCCCAGCGAGCAGCTGGTCGACGCGTAACGACCGCACGCACGGCGAGAGGCCGGGCTCCCCGCGGGGAGCCCGGCCTCTCGGGCGTTCAAGGGGTGGTTCAGGCGCCCTTGGCGGCTTCCTTCAGCTTGGAGCCGGCGCTCACCTTGGCGCTGTAGCCGGCCGCGATCTGGATCGGCTCGCCGGTCTGCGGGTTGCGGGCGGTGCGGGCAGCGCGGTGGGTGCGCTCGAAGGTCAGGAAACCGGGGATGGTGACCTTCTCGTCGCCCTTGGCGACGACCTCGCCGACGATCTCGGCGAAGGCGGCCAGAACGGCGTCGGCGTCCTTGCGGGTCACCTCGGCGCGCTCGGACAGCGCGGCCACCAGCTCACTGCGGTTCATGTGTACTCCTGTGGTCTGTTCGCTTGCGGTGTGCGGGGGCCCATCGGTGCTCCCACCGGGGGGCACCCGGATGGGCCGCAGGTCCGCACACTGTGCTCATGCAGGCATTGCGTGGTCGCAGGCCGGGTCCGTACCCGTATGCCGCGCGCCGGAGCCGTCGAAGAGGCCCGCCGCCTGCCTGGGAACGAATCCTGCCCCGACCGGCCCCGAGAAAGCCAATCGGGCCCCGGCCGAGCCACCCGAACATCGCCCGCCCGTTGGAGGTGTGACGCTCCGTCGGCTCCGGCGGACCGGGCGCGGACGGCGGTCGGGACGACACGCCGGAAGACCAGGGGGACGTTCCGTACTTGTCGGACACGCCTGCCCCGGCCAGGGCTACCGTACGCCCTAGGCACGACAAGCCCAAACACGCCCCTCGCCCTTGTGTCGCAAGGGTTCGGGGCGCGCTTGGGCGGGTATGGCCGCTAATCGGACATTTGACCGATCGGCGACCGGCCCGCGAGCCGGGCCGTCCGGCGCCCGGCCGGGGCCGTCAGAGCTTGACGGTGGGGAAGGCCGAGGTGTCCAGGGTGCCGACGATGCCGGGGGTCGGACGGGCCGGCACGGCGGGCTCCTGGGCGTCCGCCAGGGCCGCCTCGCGCACCGCCGCGGCGACGGTCTTGGCGACGTCCTTGTGGAAGACGCTCGGGATGATGTAGTTCGCGTTCAGCTCGTCGTCGGCGACGGTGGTGGCCAGCGCGCGGGCCGCGGCGATCATCATCTCGGTGTTGACCGTGCGGCTCTGGGCGTCCAGCAGGCCGCGGAAGACACCCGGGAAGACCAGCACGTTGTTGATCTGGTTCGGGAAGTCGCTGCGGCCGGTGGCGACCACGGCGGCGGTCTGCCGGGCCACCCCCGGGTCGACCTCCGGGTCCGGGTTGGCCAGCGCGAAGACGATCGACCGCTCCGCCATGGTGGCCAGGTCGTCGCCGTCCAGGACGTTCGGAGCCGAGACGCCGATGAACACGTCCGCGCCCGCCACGGCCTCCTTGAGGCTGCCGGTGCGGCCCGAGCGGTTGGTGTGCTCGGCGATCCAGCGCAGGCTGTCGTTGAGGTCCTCACGGCCCTGGTGGACCACGCCGTGCACGTCGGCGACGGTGGCGTGCTCGACGCCGGCGGCCAGCAGCAGCTTGAGGATGGCGGTACCGGCCGCGCCGGCGCCCGACATCACCACGCGGATGTCGCCGATCTCCTTGCCGACCACCTTCAGCGCGTTGGTGAGGGCGGCCAGCACCACGATCGCGGTGCCGTGCTGGTCGTCGTGGAAGACCGGGATGTCCAGGGCCTCGCGCAGCCGGGCCTCGATCTCGAAGCAGCGCGGCGCGGAGATGTCCTCCAGGTTGATCCCGGCGAAGCCCGGGGCGATCGCCTTGACGATGGCGACGATCTCGTCGCTGTCCTGGGTGTCCAGGCAGATCGGCCAGGCGTCGATCCCGGCGAAGCGCTTGAACAGGGCCGCCTTGCCCTCCATGACGGGCAGCGCGGCCGCCGGGCCGATGTTGCCCAGGCCCAGCACCGCCGAGCCGTCGGTGACCACGGCGACGCTGTTGCGCTTGATGGTCAGGCGGCGGGCGTCCTCGGGGTTCTCGGCGATCGCCATGCAGACCCGGGCCACGCCCGGGGTGTAGATCATGCTGAGGTCGTCACGGTTGCGGATCGGCAGCTTCGAGGACATCTCGATCTTGCCGCCGAGGTGCAGCAGGAAGGTGCGGTCCGAGACCTTGCCGATCGACACGCCGTCGATCGCCCGGAGCTTCTCGACGATCTCCTCGCCGTGCGCCACCGAGGAGGCCGCGACCGTCACGTCGATCCGCAGCGCCTCCAGGCCGGAGGCGGTGACGTCGAGACCGGTCACCGATCCGCCGGAGGACTCCACTGCCGTGGTGATCGCGCTGACCGCGTTGCCGCGGGCCGGGACCTCCAGTCGCACCGTGATCGAGTTGGAGACACTGGGCACCGTCGCCATCGACGCTTCCTTCTTCCGTCTGTCCCGCAGGCTCAACATTTTGTTGAAGGCATCGCCTGCGCATGCTAGACCTCGATCGTCGCACCTTCCAAGGGGTTGCCAGAAATAACGTTCATTGAGTGTGCGGATCCGACAAGCGGGCCGCGTCGCCCACAGTCTCCGGGCGCACACTCCTTGCCTCTCCCGGCCGATGCGTTACATTGGACGGGACACCGGCTCGATCCAAGCCCCCGGGCCCAACCTTCGTCCCTCAGAGGGACCACTTGCCGCGAGGCGAGCATGGCGGGTCGGTGTCATCAACGTCCGAAGGCCCCTCACCAGCGGTGAGGGGCCTTCGTCGTGGGTGCGTCAGCCGTGCAGCAGCGCGGGCACGCCTGCCGCGTCCGGCAGGTCGTCAGGGCCGGACAGCACCGTCAGCCGCTGGGTCGCCCGGGTGAGCGCCACGTAGAGCACCCGCAGGCCCGCCTCCGACTCGCCGGCGATGCCGGTCGGGTCGGCGACCACCGTCGCGTCGTACTCCAGGCCCTTGGCCTCCAGGCTGCCCAGCACCACCGCGCGCCCGCCCAGGCCCTCGGCCCAGCCGGCCGCCTCGGCCCGGCGGTCCATCGGCACCACGATCGCCACGGTGCCGTCCACCTCGCCCAGCAGCCGCTCCAGCTCGCCCCGGGCCGCCCGGCCGAAGGCCTCCGGCGCGGGGTCGGTGACGGCCGCGAAGCGCGGCTCCACACCGACGTGGCGCACCGCGCTCGGCGAGGGCGTGCCCGGCGCGGCCAGCGCCAGCACCTTCGCCGCGACCTCGGCGATCTCGGCCGGGTTGCGGTAGTTGACGGTCAGCGTGAAGCGGCGGCGCGGCTTGCCCGCCAGCACCTCGTCCAGCGCGGCCTGGGCCTCCTGGGGGAACGGCCAGGAGGACTGCGCCGGGTCGCCGACGATGGTCCAGGTGGCCATCCGGGAGCGCCGGCCGATCATCCGCCACTGCATCGGGGTGAGGTCCTGGGCCTCGTCCACGATCACGTGGGCGTACTCCTTGCGCTCCACCGGCTGGCGCTCGCGCTGGCGGGAGTTGCGGTCGGCGAAGGTGGTGACCTCCTCCAGGCCGCTCAGCAGGTCCACCGCGTCCACCTCGCGGACCTTCGGCCGGGCCGGCTCGCCGAGCAGCACCTGCAGCTCGTCCACCAGCGCCACGTCGTGCGCGGACAGCCCGCCCTCGCCCTGCGGCGACAGGTGGCGCCAGGAGGCGGCCAGCAGCCTGGCCTCGTCCGGGGTCACGGCACGGCGGGCGATCCGGTTGGTGTGCCGGGTCTGCTTGAGCGTGCCGAGCACCCGGCGCGGGGTCAGCGCGGGCCACCAGGCGTCCAGGAAGTCCAGGAAGGACGACTCGTCGGAGACGTAGTCGTCGAAGGACTCCTTCTCCTCCTGGCGCTGCTCCCGGGCGTAGTGGTCGGTGGGCTTGGGCAGGTGCCTGATCGCCTCCTGCCACAGGGCGTCCAGCAGCAGCCGGCGGGCGCGCGGGCGCAGCAGGTTCAGCGGGGTGCCGCCGGAGCCCACCACGTTGCCGCGGACGGACCTCAGCCGGCCCGCGTCCAGTTTCAGCACCTCGCCGCGGGCGACCACCTTGAGCTCCTGCGGGGCGCCCAGCTCCAGCGCCGCCCGGGCCGCCCGGCGCAGCAGGTGCACCATCCGGGCCGAGCCCTTGACCCGGGCCGCCTCCGGGGCGTCGTAGGTGTCGGCCTCGATGCCGTCCACCAGCGAGCCGACCGCGCGGATCGCGACCTGGCCCTCCTCGCCGAGCGAGGGCAGCACGCCCTCGGTGTAGGAGACCAGCAGCGCGGTGGGCGAGACCACCAGGATGCCCCCGGCGTAGCGGCGGCGGTCCTGGTAGAGCAGGTACGCGGCGCGGTGCAGGGCGACGGCGGTCTTGCCGGTGCCGGGGCCGCCGGTGACGAGGGTGGCCCCGGCCGCGGCGGCCCGGATCACCTCGTCCTGCTCCTTCTGGATCGAGGAGACGATGTCGCGCATGGAGTGGCTGCGGGCGCGGCCCAGCGAGGCCATCAGCGCGCCGTCGCCGACCACGGCCAGCTCCCGGCCGCCCAGGGTCGGGGTGAGGTCGGGGCGCAGCAGGTCGTCCTCGACGCCGATCACCTTGCGGCCCTTGGAGCGGATCACCCGGCGGCGGATCACCCGGCCGGGCTCCACCGGGGTGGCTCGGTAGAACGGCGCGGCGGCCGGGGCCCGCCAGTCGATCACCAGCGGGCCGAACTCGGCGTCCAGCACGCCCAGGCGGCCGATGTGCAGGGTCTCGGCGACGGCCGGGTCGGCCGGGTCGAGCGGGGTGTTCGAGGGGATGCCGTGTTCCTCCGGCGCGTCGGCCTGCTGGAGGTCGATCCGGCCGAAGAGGAAGTCCTCGAACTCGTTGTTGAGCCGTTGGAGGTGCGCGCCGGCCCGGTAGACCTGGGCGTCGCGCTCGGCGAGGGCGCCGGGAGTACCGACCTGGACCCGCTTGGCGGCGTCCTCCAGGATGTACTCCGCCTCGGCGAGCTTCTCCTCCAGCCGGTGGTAGACGGTGTCGAGGTGCTGCTGTTCACCGGCGATCTCACGCTCGCGGACGGTCTCGTGATCGGTGGTGGGGGTGGTGTCCGTGTTGCTCTGCATGGCCTCGGGGGTTGCGACGGAATCCGGCTCCGGAAAACGAGCGGACGGATGATCCTACGCCGCGACCCCCCGCACGCGCTGCTCCGGAACGTACAAAAATCGAAGGCCGCCCTCCGCATCAGCGGTGGACGGCCTTCGGTGTGAACATGGGGTGGTGGAGATGCCGGGAATCGAACCCGGGTCCAGTGGAGTTAATTCAGGGCTTCTCCGAGCGCAGTCCGCTGTGATTTTCTCGGCCCTGGCGGTCACACGGACAAGCCGCCAACAGGCCCAGCTGCTGTTTGATTTCCCATCCACCCTCGCAGCCCGGGCGGACGGTTGAGTTCCCTAGATTATGCCAGGGTCCGGGTCGGGAACTCCCCGGTCTGACACCCAAGCGCTATCGGTGCTTATTAGGCAGCGAGAGCGAACTGCTGGGAATCGCGCTTAGAGTTGGCGATTATTTTTTTGCGACACGTGGTTAACGAGATCATTGCCGCGTTCCTCGGCTCGCTTCCCCTGTTTCAACATCCCCTGTCGAAACCGATCATCCCCATGTTTTGTTGAGAAACAGCTCGGACGGTGACCGTCCGTGTTGCTGACGCCATAGTACGCGAGGCGACGGGCGAGGGTCCAGCGGATTAACCCTGGCGCCGCCGGGCCGCCGCCACCGCGCGGGCCGTCTCGCGGGTGTCCTGCTTCTCCCGCAGCGTCTGGCGCTTGTCGTACAGCTTCTTGCCGACCGCCAGCGCGAGTTCGAGCTTGACCCGGCCGTCCTTGAAGTACAGGGACAGCGGGACCAGGGTGTGGCCCGCGTCGCGGACCTTGGTCTCGATCTTCTGGATCTCCATCCTGTGCAGCAGCAGCTTGCGCTTGCGCCGGGCCGCGTGGTTGGTCCACGTCCCCTGGGTGTACTCGGGGATGAAGACGTTGTCGATCCAGGCCTCGCGGTTCTGGATGTAGGCGTAGCCGTCGACCAGGTTGGCCCGCCCCTCGCGCAGCGACTTGACCTCGGTGCCGGTGAGCACGAGGCCGCACTCGTAGGTGTCGAGGATCGTGTACTCGTGTCGCGCCTTCTTGTTCTGCGCGATCAGCTTGTGTCCGGTTTCCTTTGCCATAGCGCGGCCATTCTCGCACTTCGACGCCGGATCGGGCAGCCGCTTTACCGCCGGGCGGCCGGGTCAGGACCGGGTGCCGAGCCCGGCCAGGACGCGCAGGGCGAGCGCGTCGGCGTCCTCACCCGCGGCGGCCGGGACGTCCGGGGTCAGGCCGGTGCCGTCCAGGGAGCGTCCGGCCGGGGTGTAGTAGCGGCCGACGGTCAGCTCCAGCACCGCGCCGTCGGCGAGCCGGCTGGGCTGCTGGACGGTGCCCTTGCCGAAGGTCCGGGAACCCACCACCACGGCGCGGCTGCGGTCCTGGAGGGCCCCGGCGAGCAGTTCGGCGGCGCTCATCGTGCCGCCGTCCACCAGCACCACCAGCGGGCTGCGCCGGTCGCCGCCGGGCGGGGCGGTCAACTCCCGCTTCTCGCCGCGCTCCTGGTAGGAGCCGACGGCGCCGCCGTCCAGGAAGCTCCCGGCGGTGCCGACGGCCTCGTCCAGCAGCCCGCCGGAGTTGCCGCGCAGGTCGAGCACCACCCCGGCGTGCGGGGCGCGCAGCGCGGCGCGCACCTGGTCGGCCACGCCGCTGGTGAAGCCCCGGACGGTGATCCGCAGCACGCCCTTGTCCAGGTGCTCCGCGGTGACCTGCCGGCTGTCCAGCAGCACCCGCCGCAGCCGCAGTTCGCGCACCTCGCCGCCGTCGCGCTGGACGGCCAGGGTGACCTCGGAGCCGGGCCGGCGCTCGTCGCCCTGCCCGCGCAGCCGGGCGACCACCTCGGTGACCGGCAGCCGGTCGGCCTGGTCCCGGTCGATCCGCAGCAGCCGGTCGCCGGGGGCGATCCCGGCCTCGGCGGCCGGTCCGGCCGGGGTGACCTGGGAGACCGAGGTGACGCCGTCCTCGCCGCGGCCGACCGACAGCCCGACCCCGGGGTAGCGGCCGTCCAGGCCCTGGCTGAACTCGGCGTACTCCTGGGCGCTGTAGTACGCGCCCCAGCGGTCGCCGCCGGCCGCCAGCAGGTGCTCGGCCTGCTGCTCGGACAGCGCGGCGCCCGCCGGGTCCGCCGGGAGCCCGGCGGCGGCCGGGGCGAGGTCGGCGGAGGCCCGGCGCGGCGGGTCGCCCGGGCCGTCCCAGGCGCCGGTCGCGGCGCCGCCCAGCAGCACGGCACCGAACACCAGGCTGAGCGCGGCCACCTGACGTGCCCTGCGCGGAGTTTGCAGCATGGCAACGGAGTGTAGACACCGCTCCGCGCGCGGCGGGCCGGAACAGCGGAGCGCGGAACGGCGACGGCCCCGTACGGCGCAGTGCCGTACGGGGCCGAAGCGACTTCCGGGGGTCAGACCTTGAGGTACTTGCGCAGCGTGAAGAACGCCGCGATGCCGGCCATGCCCATACCGACCACGACCAGCAGCGGGATCACCGCCAGCACCGAGCCGAGGCCGATGAAGTGGATGAACTGCACCCGGTCGGCCAGCCAGCCCTGGACGAAGAAGTGCCCGCCGACCAGCAGGCCGGAGGCCAGCGCCGCGCCGAGCAGCGCGGAGAACGCGGCCTCGGCGATGAACGGCATCTGGACGTAGAAGTTCGAGGCACCGACCAGGCGCATGATGCCGGTCTCGCGCCGCCTGCTGTACGCCGACACCCGGACGGTGTTGACGATCAGCAGCAACGCGACGAACAGCATCAGCACCATGATCACGAACGCCGCCGTCTGCAGGCCGTTGAGCAGGCCGAACAGGTTCTCCAGGATCTTCCGCTGGTCCTCGACCGACTTGACGCCGGGCTTGCCCGCGAAGGCGCTCTGGATGACGTCGTACTTGGTCGGGTCGTTGAGCTTGACCCGCCAGGACTGCGGCATGGCGTCCGGGCCCAGGACGGAGATGAGCGGATTGTCCGGGTTCATGTCCTTCCAGTGCTTGTACGCCTCCGCGGAGCTCTCGTACGTGGACGACTGGACCACCGAACTCATCTTGTCCAGCTGGTCCTTGATGTCCTGGACCTGCTGGTCGGTGGCCGCACCCTTGTCGCACTGGGGCGAGTTGCGGGCATCCGCCTTGGTACAGAAGTAGATGCTCACCTCGACCTTGTCGTACCAGTACCCCTTCATGGAGTTCACCTGGTCGCGGACCAGGAGCGAGGAACCGGCGAGGGCGAGGGAGAGCGCGACGCTGACCACGACCGCGATGGTCATGGTCAGATTGCGTCGGAGACCCACACCGATCTCCGACAGGACGAACTGGGCACGCATGCGGGAAACAACTCCAGGGTCGGTACTGCGCGGTCTGGCGGTCCGGGCCGGCGGGCCCTACGGGTCAGCGCTGGTCGGTCAGTGCTGGTATCCGTAGACGCCGCGGGCCTGGTCGCGGACGAGCAGCCCCTTGTCGAGCTCGATGACGCGCTTGCGCATCTGGTCGACGATGGCCTGGTCGTGGGTGGCCATCAGCACCGTGGTGCCGGTGCGGTTGATCCGGTCGAGCAGCTTCATGATGCCGACCGAGTTCTGCGGGTCCAGGTTTCCGGTGGGCTCGTCCGCGATGAGCAGCATCGGGCGGTTCACGAAGGCACGGGCGATCGCGACGCGCTGCTGCTCACCACCGGACAGCTCGCCGGGCATCCGGTCCTCCTTGCCGCCGAGGCCGACCAGCTCCAGCACCTCGGGCACCACCTTGTTGATGGCGCTCTTGGGCTTGCCGATCACCTCCAGCGCGAAGGCGACGTTCTGCGCGACGGTCTTGTTCGGCAGCAGGCGGAAGTCCTGGAAGACGGTGCCCAGCTGGCGGCGCATGTGCGGCACCTTCCAGTTGGACAGCTTGCCGAGGTCCTTGCCCAGCACGTGCACCGCGCCCGTGGAGGGACGTTCCTCCCGCAGGCACAGCCGAAGGAAGGTGGACTTTCCCGAGCCGGACGAGCCGACCAGGAAGACGAACTCGCCCTTCTCGATCTCCAGCGAGACGTTGTCCAGGGCGGGACGGTTCTGCTTGGGATAGGTCTTGGAGACGTTGTCGAATCTGATCACGGCTGCATCACGGAGGCCATCCTAGGCGGCGCCAGTCCTCGGTCGATCCGCCCCGGAGGCCCGGTCCGGGGGCGGGCGATGGGAGCGCGGAGGGCCGCTCCCGGTCTGGGACCATACGCGAACCTGCGGTGGGCCCGCAGGGACAGCCCAGGACGGATTCCGAAATCTGGGGGAGAATGTCCGGTTGTGCCCCGATAATTGCGAGCCATCTCACAGCCCGGGAGCCGGAACGGCCAGAACCTGGCAGAGTGGAGGTGGCGGCCGTGTCCGGCCGCTCCCCCGTACAGGGCAGACTCCCCCGTACAGGTAGGAAGAGGGAACCAAAGCCCCGTCCGGTGCGTTGCTGTAGCAGCGAGGAGGAGATCGCATGACCTGCGACCATCTGGTGTGCGCCAACTGCAACGGCCGCGTCAGCGACGGGCGTTGCCCCGTGTGCCGCGCCAACCGGGCCCGACTGCAGGAGCAGCAGGGGCCGTTCGCCGCACTCTCCCCCGCGATGCTGCTGGCCCTGCTGGCCGGACTGCTCGCGGTGGCGCTGATCGCGCGGCAGGCGCTGGCCTGACGAACCTGCGGTACGACGAAGGGCCCCGACCGCTGCGGTCGGGGCCCTTCGCGCGTGCCTGCTGGGTGCCCTGCTGTTACTCGGCGCTGGTCTCGCGCTGCTTGCGCCAGCGGATCCCGGCCTCGATGAAGCCATCGATGTCGCCGTCCAGGACCGCCTGCGGGTTGCCCGCCTCGTACGCGGTGCGGACGTCCTTGACCATCTGGTACGGGTGCAGCACGTAGGAGCGCATCTGGTTGCCCCAGGAGCTGCCGCTGTCCTTGAGCGCGTCCATCGCCGCGCGCTCCTCCTGGCGGCGCCGCTCCAGCAGCTTGGCCTGGAGGACGTTCATCGCCGAGGCCTTGTTCTGGATCTGCGAGCGCTCGTTCTGGCAGGAGACCACGACGCCGGTCGGGATGTGGGTGATGCGCACCGCCGAGTCGGTGGTGTTGACGCCCTGGCCGCCGGGGCCGGAGGCGCGGTAGACGTCGATGCGCAGCTCGCCCTCGTCGATGTCGACGTGGTCGGACTGCTCGACGACCGGGAGCACCTCGACGCCGGCGAAGGAGGTCTGCCGGCGGCCCTGGTTGTCGAAGGGCGAGATGCGGACCAGGCGGTGGGTGCCCTGCTCGACCGAGAGGGTGCCGTACGCGTAGGGCGCCTTCACGGTGAAGGTCGCGGACTTGATGCCGGCCTCTTCGGCGTACGAGGTGTCGTACACCTCGGTCGGGTAGCCGTGCCGCTCGGCCCAGCGCAGGTACATGCGCATCAGCTGCTCGGCGAAGTCGGCGGCGTCCACGCCACCGGCCTCGGCACGGATGTTGATCAGCGCCTCGCGGGCGTCGTACTCACCGGAGAGGAGGGTGCGGACCTCCAGCTCCTCGACGGCCTTCTGGAGCGAGACCAGCTCGGCCTCGGCCTCGGTGCGGGTGTCCGCGTCGTCCTCGGCCTCGGCGAGTTCGAACAGCACGCCCAGGTCGTCGATGCGGCTGCGGAGGCCCTCGACGCGGCGCAGTTCGCCCTGGAGGAAGGAGAGCCGGCTGGTCACCTTCTGTGCGTTCGCGACGTCGTCCCACAGGGTGGGGGCGGCTGCCTCCTCCTCCAGGACCGCGATGTCGGCCCGGATCTTGTCCAGGTCGAGGACGGCCTCGATCGACCCCATGGTCGTATCGAGGTTCTTGAGCTCTTCGGAAGGATCGACGGCTGCCACGCCCCCAGCGTAATGGTTCCGGGGGTGCTCATGACGACACCCCCGGTTCCAGCGCCGTTCCCCGCCGGCTACGGAGCCCGCGGAGCGGTGCCGTGCACGGCCGGGCGGGCCGGGTGGCCGCCGCCCGGTTCGGTGGCCGCGAAGGCCGTCCAGGCCGCGGCGGCGCCCGCCAGCAGCAGCACGGTGGCCAGCAGGACGGCCAGCAGCCGGCGCCGGCGCAGCAGCGCCGCGCGGTCCCGGCGGTGGCCCGGCGCGGTGCGCTGGGCGCGGGACTCGGCGGCGTACGCGGCCAGCTCGTCGGCCGAGGGGCGGCGCAGGCTGGTGTGGGTGTCCCGGGTGGAGTCCGGGGCGACGCCCGGCACCAGCGGGACGGCCGGGCCGCGGCGGCGCTTGTGGGTGCCCGGGCCGGCGTCCACCTCGGCGTAGACCGCCTCGCCCGGGGTCAGCTGCTCCTCGGCCGGGGCGCGGCCCTGGGAGGGCACCGCCAGCACCGGCAGACCGGCCAGCGAGGGCAGCTGCTCGCGCAGCCGGGCGGCCAGCTCGGCGGCGCGCAGCCGGGAGGCCGGGGCCTTGGCCAGGCACTCGGAGATGATCCGCCACAGCCCGTCCGGCAGGCCGGGGATCGGCGGCACCTGCTCGGTGACGTGCCGGCGCAGCACCGCGCCGGTGTGGCCGCCGCCGAACGGGGTGGAGCCGGCCAGCAGCTCGTACAGCACGGTGGCGAGGGCGTAGATGTCGACGGCGGCGCGCGGCTCCAGGCCCTCGATGATCTCGGGGGCGAGGTAGTCGGGGGTGCCGATGATCCGGGTGGCCCGGGTGCGGCGTGGGGCGTCGACCAGGCGGGCCACCCCGAAGTCGGTGAGCTTGGCGCGCGGGGCGCCGCCCGGGCCGGGGGCGGCGGCGAGGTCGAGCAGGACGTTCTCCGGCTTGACGTCGCGGTGGACGATCCCGGCCGCGTGCGCGGCCGCCAGGCCGTCGGCGACGTCGGCGATGATCGAGGCGGCGGCCTGCGGCGGGAGGGCGCCGTCCCGCTCCAGCCGGGAGCGCAGGTCGGTGCCCTGGACGAGCTCCATCACCAGGGCGAGGTCGCTGCCGTCCACGACCATGTCGCGCACGCCGACCACCCGGGGGTGGTCGAGGCTGGTCAGCGCGGTGCGCTCCTGGACGAAGCGGCCGACCAGCACCTGGTCGGCGGCGAGGTCCTCGCGCAGCAGCTTGACCGCCACCGGGCCGTCGGGCCCCTCACCGAGCCAGACCGTCCCGGCCGAACCCCGGCCGATCACCTGGTGGACGGTGTACCGGCTGCCGATCTTGCGTGCCAATGCTGCTCCGTGGGCGGCGCGGGAGCGCTCCGGGGGTCCGGGCGCGCTCGGTGGGGCGGGACAACAGCGACCAACCTACGCGCCCGGACCCCCCGTGCGGGCCGCCTGGGGGCCGTGGAGCGGCACTCGGGGGCGAGAAATCTCGGGAATTGTCGACAAAGCGTCAATCATGGCTTCCGGGGCGGGACCGGACGCCCGGTCAGCCGCCGGGGCGGCCGGTCGCCCCGGCCCGCACCCCGCCGACCGCCCGGGCCCGCGTCAGCCGTTGGAACTGCCGATGACGCTGTTCACCCAGTCCCGGGCGGTGTCGAACCAGCCCACGACGTTGTCCCAGTAGTGCGGCAGCGGCGTGAAGTTCCACAGCGCCAGCGCGGCCACCGCCAGCACCAGCAGCACCATCAGGCAGCCCTTGAGACAGCCCAGCCCCGGGATGTACATCCGGTTGCGGCTGCGCGGACGCCGCTCGCGCGGCGGGGCACTCTCCCGGCGGGACGGCTCCCGCGGCTCCTCCCGCGGCGGCCGGGGCTCCCGGTGCTGCGGCGCGGGCGGCTCGGCCCGGCGCGGCACCGGGGTGGGCGCGGGCGGCGGGTAGCCGCCCTGCGGCCCGCCGTGGCCGGACGGGGCCTGCCGGTAGCCGCCGGGCGGCTGCGGACGGCCGCCGCCCTGGCCGCCCTGCCCGCCCTGAGGCCCCTGGGGGCCCTGGTTGACCTGGTAGGGCGGCGGGGCGACCGGCGGGCGCTGGGCGTAGCCGGGCGGCGGCGCCTGGCGGCGCTGGTCCGGGCGGTAGCCGGCCGGGGGCTGCGGCTGGTAGCCGGGGGCGCCCTGGCCGGCGTGACCGCCCTGGCCGCCCTGCTGGGCCTGGCCCCCCTGCTGCGCCTGGTAGGGCGGCGGGGCGACCTGCGGGTCCTCGAAGTCCTCCGGCCCGAAGTAGCCGACCTGGGTCTGCTGGTTGCGGTCGCGCGCCGCCCGCAGCTGGGTCTGCCAGGGGTGCGGCGCCTCCTCCGGCGGCGGCCCGGCCGGGGCGACCGGCGGGGGCGGCGGCACGGCGGTGGGCGGCATCACCTGGGTGCGGTCCTGGGTGCCGTACGGGGGCGCGGGCGGCGGCTGGGTGCCCATCACCCGGGTCGCCGCGGCCGGGTCGTACGGCGGGGCGCCCGGGGGCGGGGGCAGCACCTGGGTGCGGTCGTCGGCCCCGAACGGTCCGGGCCCGCCGGGGACCACCGGCACGCTGCCGGGCACGGCGGTCGGCTGCGGGTCCGGCAGCAGCAGGGCGCCGACCGCCAGGGCCTCGTCCACCGCCGCCGGCGAGGCGTGCACGCCGACCCCGGCCGCGACCACCCGCAGGGCACGGGCCAGCACGGTGGCGCTCGGCCGCTGCGCCGGGTCCTTGCGCAGGCAGCGCTCGATCACCGTCCAGAGCGGCTCGGGCATGGTGCTGGGCCGCTGCGGCTCCTGCGCCAGGTGGGCCTGGAGCACCGCCAGGGCGCTGTCGCCCTGGAACGGCTGGCGGCCGGTGACCAGCTCGTACAGCATGATCCCGGCGCCGTAGACGTCCACCGCGGAGGTCTGCGGGCGGCCCTCGGCGGACTCCGGCGCGACGTACGCGGGGGTGCCGACGAACTCGTGGGTGCGGGTGACGCCCGGGGAGTCGGCCAGCCGGGCGATGCCGAAGTCGGTGAGCAGCGGGTGCATCTGCTCGGTGCCCTGCACCACGGTGGAGGCGAGCAGCACGTTGGCCGGCTTGAGGTCGCGGTGGACGATGCCGTCCGCGTGGCTGGCCGCCAGCGCGTCCGCGACCTGGGCCATCAGCAGGGAGCCGGCGATCGGGCTGAACGGGCCGTTGGCGCGCAGGTAGCGGGCCAGGTCGGGGCCCTCCACCAGGTCCATCACCAGCGCCAGCAGCTCGCCCTCGACGACCAGGTCGCGGACCCGGACGATGTTCGGGTGGCTCAGCCGCAGCAGCAGCGAACGCTCGCGCAGGAAGCGCATCACCACGTCCGGGTCGGCCGCCAGTTCCTCGCGCAGCACCTTGATGGCCACCTGCTGCCCGGGCTCGCTGCCCGGCACCTGGACGTCCTGGCGCACCAGACCGCGCCAGACCGTCCCGGTGGCACCCCGCCCCAGGGTCTCCTCAAGCAGATACTTGCTGCCGACTGGCCGCACCTGTCGCACTCCTCGCCGTGCCGCCCGCGGGGCGCTCCCCCGCCGGTGTGCGGTGAGCCTGCCGGGCCCGTGTTTGCGGCCACTCTAACGGTGTCCGTACGGGTTTTTGAGGTGACCGGCTGGCGGTCGGAGCAGGGTTGGGGGACATCCCCTAGGGAACCACCCGGAGGCGGCCGCCGGGCCCCTCGGCCGGGCGGGCGGAGCGACGGTTGACCTGACCCTCCGTCGCCTCCACCATGGCGATGATCGCAAGATCGTCAAATCCGGTACGGTGCGCGGACCGTCCGCGCCGGATGGCAGGATGGACACTCGCCACTCGTGTGGCCCAAGGGTCGCCGCGATCGCCCCGCGCGTGCGCGACGACACCGGGCAGCGGTACCAGGCATCACACCAGCAGAAGGGACCCGCGGGCGAGATGCAGATCCGGCTGACCGTCCTCCGACCGCGCAGCGGCCCGACCGCCGCCGGCTCCGCCATCCCCTACGTGGACGTGCTGGTCACCGCACCCGTCGGCACCGCGCTCGGCGCCATCGCGGGCGCGCTCGCGGGCGCCGTCGGCGTGCGCGGGCCACGGGCCGCCACCCATGTGCACCTGTACGCCGGGGCGCACCGGGTGGACGAGCACACCCTCCTCGGCCACCCCCCGCTGCTCGACGGCGCCGTGCTCAGCCTCAACGAGCCCGACCCCACCGCCGACGACCCCGACGACACCCGCGCCGCGGCCGAACTGCGCGTGGTCGGCGGCCCGGACGCCGGCGGCGTGCACCGGCTGCACGGCCGGGAGATCCGGATCGGCCGCTCCGGCGAGGCCGACGTCCCGCTCGACGACCCGGACGTCTCCCGGCTGCACCTCGCCCTGCACCTCGGCGAGGACGGCCGGGCCACCGTCCGCGACCTCGGCTCCACCAACGGCACCACCCTGGACGGCCGGATCGTCCCGCCCCTGCCGCCCGAGGCCGCCGTCCCGCTGGAACACGGCGCGCTGCTGCGGATCGGCGAGTCCACCCTCCAGGTCCTCGAACCGCTCGGCGAGCCGGCCCGGGCCGCCCTGCCCGACGGCAACGGCCACCTCCAGCTCGCCGCCCCCGGGCCGGTCCGGCCCGCGCCGCCCGTCCTCGAACCGCCCACCGCCCCCGAGCCCGCCCCGGGCCGCGGCCGCGGCCTCTTCTCCCTGCTGCCCGGCCGCGCCGCCGAGCCGCCCGGCCAGGAGAGCGCCGAACGCCACCACACCGCCGTACGGCTGCGCCAGGCCGCCGCCCAGCGGGAGCGCTGGCCCGACCTCGCCACCGTGCTGCTCAACGCCGTCGGCCCCGGCCCCCGGCTGTGGGAGCGCGGCCCCGGCCACCCCGACGCGCTCACCCTGCGGCTGGGCACCGCCGACCGCCCCGGCGGCGCCGGCACCACCCCCGGCACCATGCTGCCCGCGGTGCCCGTCACCCTCGACCTCCAGACCGCCGGCAGCCTCGGCCTCAGCGGCCCCCGCGAACGCCTGGACGCGCTCACCCGCGCCGTCGTCGCCCAGCTCGCCGCACTGCACCCGCCGACCGGACTGAGCCTCGTCGTGGTCGACGCCGACCCGGCCCGCAGCCCCGAGGACCGCGTCGACACCTGGGCCTGGGCACTGTGGCTGCCCCACCTGCGCCCCGTCGACGGCCAGGACTGCCGCCTGCTGACCGGCTTCGACGACGACCAGGCCACCGCCCGGCTCACCGAACTCACCGCCCGGCTCAGCGGCCCGACCGGCCCCGGCGGCCACCCCGCCACCGTGGTCGTGGTGGACGGCCGCCCGGCCACCGAGGCCGCCCGGCACGCGCTCGACCTGCTGCTGCGCCAGGGCCCGGCGGTCGGCATCTTCCCGGTCTGCCTCGCCGAACAGCCCGAACTGCTCCCCCGAGGCCTCGGCGCCACCGCCCTGATCACCGGCGAGGTCGGCACCCAGCTCTCCCTGGACCGCCCGGTCGCCCGCGGCCGGGAAACCCTGCACGAGGTCTCGCTGGACGCCGTCTCCGACGCCTGGGCCGAACGGCTGGCCCGCCTCCTCGCCCCGCTGCGCGAGGCCGCCCCGGTCTCCCGCGGCCCGCTGCCGGACGCGCTGCGGCTGCTCGACCTGCTCCAGCTCGACACCGTCACCCCGGCCAAGCTCTCCGCCCGCTGGGCCGCCCACGCCGGTGGCATCGGCGCCGCCACCGCGCTGCTCGGCACCACCCGGGACGAGCTGTGCACCCTCGACCTGGCCGACCCCGAACTCACCCTGCCGTCCCCCGACCCGGGCGGCCCCCACCTGCTGATCGGCGGCGCCCGCGGCTCCGGCAAGACGGAGCTGCTGCGCACCCTGGTCGCCTCGCTCGCCGTCTCCGAGCGGCCCGAGCGCCTCGCCGTCACCCTCATCGAGGGCCGGGCCACCGGCGACGGCCAGGACGGACTGGACGGCTGCACCGAGCTGCCGCACGTCACCGGCCGGGTGAACGCCGTCGCCGACCCACGCGCCGCACTCCTCGCCGCCGAGGCACTGGAGGACGAACTCGCCCTGCGGGAGCGGCTGTTCGACGGACTGGACTTCGCCTCCTGGCACGCCGCCCGGATCTTGGACGGGCACAGCCTGGACGGACACGGCCTGGACGGGCGGCGTCTGGACGACCACGGCGCGACCTCCGTACCGGTCCCCGCCACCGTCGGCGCCGGCACGACCTCCACCGCGCCCCGGATCATCCAGCCGCGCAGCGCCGAGGACTCCCGGCCGTCCGCCGCCCCCACGGGCCCCGTCCCGGCCCGGCTGGTCGTCGTCGTCGACGACTACGACGCCCTGCTCTCCCCCACCTCCCCGGTCGGCCGCCCGCTGGCCCGCGCGCTCGCCGCCGTCGCCCGGCGCGGCGGCCCGCTCGGCATCCACCTCGCCGTCGCCACCGGCCGCCCCGAGGAGAGCGCCGGCACCGAGGTCGACGAGGCCGCCCTGCTGCGGATCGCCCTGCGCACCGAGGACCCGGCCGACTCCGACCTGCTGATCCACCTCGGCGACGCGGCCGCCCTCCCCGAGGACACCCCCGGCCGCGGCTACCTGCGCCGTCCGGACGGCGGCGTCACCGCCTTCCAGACCGCCCGCATCAGCGGCCGCATCCCGCGCACCGCCACCCTGCGCCCCACCGTGGTCGCGATAGACCCCCTCCAGCTGGGCGCCCCACCGGCCCGCCGGCCGGTCCGCGAACTCGGCAACGGCCCCACCGACCTCGCCCTCCTCGCCAGCGCCCTCCAGCGCGCCGCCTCCCGCTGACCCCAGCGCGGAGCGCTCTGCGGGGGCACTCAGCGACAGTCCCGGCGGATCAACTTCTTCGGCGGGCCCGCGTCCGGCGACACGGGCCCGCCCCGAACAAAGATGCCCCGCCCACCCACCCCTTCCAGAGCCACAGAACCAACGGCGGCCCCGGCCAGGTGTGGCC
>NZ_JBHWIV010000037.1:0-68478 GCF_042731675.1 Kitasatospora sp. NPDC059827
GCTGGGGAGCAGCGGCGGGCCGGCGGCCTCAGGTGGTCAGCGGGCGCTCCGGTGGTCAGAGGCGCGCCGGTGGTCGGCGGACGCTCAGGCAGTCAGCGGACGCCGAGCTGGTCCGGGGCCGGGCGCGGCGCCGCGACGGGCGGCCGGGCGTCGGTGCCGGGCGCGGCGGCCGGGGCCGGTCGCAGCGGCCACCAGAGGGCGCGGCCGAGCAGGGCGGCCAGGGCCGGCACGGTGACCAGGGAGAGCACCAGCGCGGAGAGCAGGATCCCCAGGGTCAGCGAGAACGCGACCTGCTCGCTGCCCGGGGTGGTGGCCAGCGTCGCGAAGGAGCCGGCCAGCACCAGGCCCGCGGTGGCGACGGCCGGGGCGGTGTGCCGGACGGCGCGGGCCACGGCGGAGCGGGCCGACCCGGGCCGGTGCATCTCCTCGCGGATCCGGTCGGTGATCAGGATGTTGTAGTCGGTGCCGAGCGCGACCACGAACAGGAACAGCACCAGCGGGAGCGTGAAGGAGACACCGGGCCGGTCCAGGCCGTGCTGGAACAGCAGGGTGGCCGCGCCGAGGGTGGCGGCGAACCCGAGGCCGACGGAGAGCATCAGCGCGACCGGGGCGAGCAGGCTGCGCAGGAGCAGCAGCAGGATCAGGGCGATCAGGGCGGCCGCGACCGGGAAGACCACGGTGAGGTCGCGGTCGACGGCGGTGGCGATGTCGGCGAAGATCGCCGCGGTGCCGCCGACGTGGCCGACCGTCCCGGCCGGGGTGTGCGCGGCGACCGCGGCGCGGACCGGTCCGGAGGCGAGGTCCCGGGCGCGCTGGCTCTGCGGGTCGGCGTTCAGGTAGAGGTCGATCCGGGCGGCCCGGTGGTTGTCGGCGAGGACGGGCCGGCCGACCTGGCCCACCCCTTCGACGCCCTTGAGCTCGCGGGCCAGGCCGTCGAAGCGGGCCGCGTCGACGGTGCCGCCGTCCCGGGCGACCAGGTAGACGGTCGTCGGGTCGGAGACGCCGGCGGGCATGGCCCGGGCGATCTCGGCGGCGGTGGCGGCGGCGGCCGTGGTGGTGGAGTCGCCCTGGCTGTAGTCCATCGTGAGTCCGGCGGTGCCGGCGGCCAGCGTGCCCAGCAGGGCGACGGAGGCGAGCAGCAGCGCCAGCGGCCGGCGGGCGACGAGCTCACCGAAGCGGGCGGCGACGCCCGGGCGCGGCTCCCGGCGCAGGGCGCGGGAGGGCCAGAAGATCCCGCGGCCGCAGGCGGCGAGCAGGGCGGGCATCAGGGTGAGGCTGCCCAGCAGCATGACCAGCACGGCGACGGCGACGGCCGGGCCGAGCGAGCGGAACTGGCCGAAGCTCGCCACGGCCAGGGTGGCGAAGGCGGCCACGATGGTCAGCGCGGCGGAGGTGATCGCGGTGCCGACCTTGCCGGACACCTCGGCGGCGGCCTCCCGGGCGTTCTGCTCGGGCCGGGCGCGCAACTGCTCGCGGAAGCGGAAGAGCAGGAACAGCAGGTAGTCCACGCCGATGCCGAGCAGCACCACCCCGATCAGGCCGGGGGTGGAGCTGTCCAGCTTGAGACCGGTGAGGGCGGCCGCGCCGGCCACGGCGCCGCCGGCCGCGCCGCTGACGACGGCGACCGCGAGCAGCGGCAGCAGGGCGGCGAGCACGCTGCGGAACACCAGCACGTTGAGCAGCACGATCAGTGCGGTGAGCAGGGCGCTGCCGAGCACCGCGGCGCCCCGGTTGGCCTCGGTGGTGTCGGACAGCTGGGCGAGTCCTCCGGTGAACCCGGTGCGCATGCCGATCCCGTCGAACTGGGCCCGGGCCTGGTCCCGGAAGGTGCGGTAGACGCCCTGGACGCCCTCGTCCGAGGCGTTGCCGGTCAGTTCGACGCTGAGCAGTTCGAAGGTGCGGTCGGGTGCGACCGTGGCGGGAGCGACCCGGGGGGTCTGGGAGCGGTCGGGGACCAGGGCGGCCGGCTCGTCCGGTTTCCGGGGCATGGTGACCCGGCGTTCCCCCAGTTTGGCGGCGCCGGCCTCGATCTTGTGCTGGTCGTCGGCGGTGAGCGTCTTCCCGTCGGTGCGGGCGACCAGCACGGTGACGGTGGTGGCGTCCGGCTTGATGCCGAAGTCCTGCTCGGCGATCCGCAGTGCGGCCGCCGAGTCGTAGCTGCGCGGCAGGAACTCCCCGCTCTGCGACTGGGTCACCCGGGACATCAGCATCGGGCTGAGCACGGCCAGCCCCATGCCCAGCACCGCCCACAGGGCGATGACCTTCCAGGCGTGTCGGGTGGAGAATCCGGTCAGTGCGCGGATCACTGTTCCTCCGGTCGGTGGACGCGAACGTCGGCCTCTGGACCGGGGGTTCCCGGCCTGTTCCAAGACCATCAGCCGCGGGGGTGCCGGGGCGTCCTGGCAGCGGAGGATTCCGCCGGGGGCCCGCGCTCCCCCGCCGGGGGCCGGGACCGGGACCGTGGTCCTGGTCCGGGCCCCTGCTCCTCCGCCCGGGGGACCACGCAAGGGCCGCCCGGCCGATGCCAGAATGGGGGCGTCAGTGCTGGTCAGCCGGGAGGAATCAGATGGACGGGCGTCAGCGCCCCGGGGTGGACACGGCTACCGACGGGCCGCCGGAGGACTGGACGGACCGCCTCCCGTGGACCCGTACCGACGCCATGGTGGCCATCGGCGCCGGCGCCCTGGACCTGATCGGCTACGTCCTGCTCGGCCCGGCGACCGGCGCCCTCAGCATGTCCGTGCCGGGCTTCGCCGTGGTCGTCCTCGCCGGCCTGCCGCTGCTGGCCCGGCGCAGCCGCCCGGTGCCGGCGCTGGCCGCCGTCCTGGTGCTCCAGGCGGCGGCCGACCTGCTCTCCCCGAGGGGCCCGCACTTCGGCGCGGTGCTGGTCGTCGCGCTGTACTCGGTCGCGGTGAGCCGAGGCGTCCCGGTGACCGCGGCCGCCGTGGGCGTGACGGCGGTGACCACCACGCTGAGCCAGCTGCGCTTCGAATCCCCGCTCTGGCCGCAGCTCATCGCCGACCCCGTGGCCGCCGTCATGGTGGCCGGGGCCGGTCTGGCGGTGGCCCGCTGGCAGCGCGAGGTGGCCGCCAACCGCCGGCTGCTGGCCGACCGCGCGGTGGCCGACGAACGCCGCCGGATCGCCCGGGAGTTGCACGACATCGTGGCCCACCACATCACCACCATGCAGCTGATGGCCGGCGGTGCCCGCGCCAACCTCGGGGACCAGGAGGTGGTCCGGGACGCCCTGGTCGTCCTGGAGTCCTCGGGCCGGCTGGCGCTGCGCGAGATGCGCCAGCTGCTGAACGTGCTGCGGACCGGGGACGAACCGGACGCCGCCCCGCCGCTGCCCCAGCCCGGGGTGGAGGACCTGGAGCGGCTGGTGGACGAGTCCCGGGTGGCCGGGCTGCCGACCGAGTTCACCGTCGACGGGCCCCCGCGCCCGCTGCCGCCGACGGTCGGCCTGACCGTCTTCCGGATCGTGCAGGAGGGCCTCACCAACGCCCGCAAGTACGCCGGGCCCGCCCGGGCCACCGTCCGCCTCGCCTACCACCCGGACCGGGTCACCGTCGAGGTGCGGGACGACGGCGGCGGCGCGCCCCCGGCGGAGCCCACCGGCCGGGCCGGGTACGGCCTGCTCGGCATGCGCGAGCGGGTCGCCCTGCACGGCGGCACCCTGGCGACCGGCCCGCAGCCGGGCGGCGGCTTCGCCGTGGCCGCCGAACTCCCGCTGAGCGACGCCGAATCGGCCGAGGCCGCGGTCCAGACCGGGCAGGTGCTCCGATGACCGGGCGGATCCGGGTGCTGCTGGTGGACGACCAGCCGCTGGTGCGCCGCGGCCTGTCGCTGATCCTCTCCCCCGACCCGTCCCTGACCGTGGTCGGCGAGGCCGGGGACGGCGAGCAGGCCGTCGCCGCCGCCCTCCGGCTGCGCCCCGACGTCGTGGTGATGGACATCCGGATGCCCGTCCTGGACGGCGTCGGCGCGACCGAACGGCTGGCCCGGGAACTGCCCGGCTGCCGGGTCCTGGCGCTGAGCACCTTCGACATGGACGAGTACGTGGTGGCCGCGCTGCGCGCCGGCGCCCACGGCTTCCTGCCCAAGGACGTCTCCCCGGAGGAGCTGAGCTCGGCGATCCGGACGGTGCACGCCGGGGAGGCGGTGGTCGCCCCGCGGCTGCTCACCCGGCTGATCTCCACCTACGTCCGGGCGCCCGTCGCGCCCGCCCCGGTGTCGTCGGCCGCCGTACCCAACGGCGAGCTCACGCCCCGGGAGGTCGACGTGTGGCGGCTGATCGCCACCGGGCTCGACAACGGCGCGATCGCGCTGGCCCTGGAGATCAGCCAGTCCACCGTGAAGAACTACATCACCAGCATCTTCGGCAAGCTGGACGTCCGGGACCGCGCCCAGGCGGTGATCGCCGCGTACGAGTCCGGCCTGGTCACCGCCCGCACGGGGCACGGCGACCAGGCCGACCGGAACTCCGGTTAGTCGAGGCTCTTGAGGAAGTCCAGCAGCGCCTCGTTGACCTCGGCCGGGCGCTCCTGCTGGGTCCAGTGGCCGGTGTCCGGCAGCCGGACGTGCCGGTGCAGCCTGGGCAGCCGGCCCAGCAGGTAGGCCAGTGCCTCCGGCGGCACCATCGCGTTGACCAGGTCCTGTTCGCCGGCGACGTACAGCGCGGGCACGTCGACCGTCACGCCCGCGAAGGCGGCCAGCAGTTCGGCGTTGCGGTCCAGGTTGCGGTACCAGTTGAGGCCGCCGGTGAAGGCCCGCTCGCCGTGGGTCGCGTAGTCGGCCTCGAAGGCGTCGAGGTCGGCCTCGGTGAGCCAGGCCGGCAGCCGCTCCGGCTCCGGGACGGTGTCCAGCAGCTTCTTGCCCTCGGGGACGATCCACGCCCGCGGCTTCCCGTCGGGCTGGATGCCGCACAGGATGCGCCGCAGGCTGGTCCGGACGTCGGCGGCCAGTTCGGCGTCGGCCCGGCCGGGCTCCTGGAAGTAGAGCTGGTAGAAGCCCTCGCCCCAGTTCTCCCGGGCGGCGGTGAGCGGCGGCGGGCCGCCCACCGGCAGCGGCGGCACGCTCAGCCCGGCGACCCCGCGCACCAGGTCGGGCCGCAGGGCGGCGGTGGCCCAGGCGACCGGCGCGCCCCAGTCGTGCCCGACCACCACGGCCCGCTCGGCGCCGAGCGCGCGGATCAGCGCGGTCACGTCGCCGACCAGGTGGAGCAGGGTGTACGCGTCCACGGCCGCCGGCTGCGCGCTGCGGGCGTAGCCGCGCTGGTCGGGGGCGACCACCCGGTACCCGGCCGCGGCGAGCGGCGCGAACTGGTGGCGCCAGGAGTACCAGCTCTCCGGGAAGCCGTGCAGCAGCAGGACCAGCGGCCCCTCCCCCTGTTCGGCGAGGTGCAGCCGGACACCGTTCACCTCGATCTCGCTGTGCTTGATCGCCTCGTTCAACTCCCGCTCCCGTTCCGCTCCGTAGGACCCCGAGGGCTCTCCTCCCAGGCTCAACAAGCGGGCGGCCCCGGCTTGTTCCGGCAACGGGACAAGCAGCCGAGGCCGCCCCGGAACTCCGGGACGGCCTCGGCCTCAGGCTGGTGCGCTGAACTGGTTGAGCGTCAGTTCACCGTGTAGCTGTAGGGGATCGCCGCGAGCACCGCACCGGTGGTGCCGAGGCTGTTGTTGGCGGTCGGCACGAAGGTCGGGCCGGACACCAGGTAGAGCAGACCCTTGACCGTGCTGCCCTTGGGGCCGGTCGGGGTGACGGTCACCTGCAGCGAGCCGGTGGCGCCGGGGGCGACGGTCACCGGGGCGGCGGCCGTGGCCGTGGCGTTCACCGCGGCGGCGTACGGGTCACCGGTGCTGGAGGTCAGCGCCGGGTCGAACGCCAGGGTGTGCGCGGTGGCGGTGATGGTGGAGGTGCCCTTCGGCGCGCCGGCGGGGCCGAACGGGCCGATCTGCTGGACGAAGGTGCTCCAGGCACCGGGGACGATCGGCTGCTCGGCGCTGCCCTTGGAGGTGGCGACCGAGATGGCGGAGCCGTCCTGGGCCTTCTTGAGGTCACCGAAGAGGTCCGGCGAGGCGGTGGTGGCGCTCAGCTCGATCTGCGCCGGCGTCGAGGACGCCGCCACGGCCTTGAGCTGGTCGGTGCTCGGCGGCACCAGGAAGCTCGGCACCGAGGAGGTCAGGCTCAGCGGCAGGTTGACGCTGGCCGAGGCACCCTGCGGGACGAGCGGCAGGTCGACGCGCTTGTCGAGGCGGCCGTCGGCCGCGATCGACTGGGTGGCGACCGTGTTGTTGGTGTAGTTGACGTTGACGGTGACCGGCTTGCCGGCCGCCAGCTTCGTCTTCGGGTCGTTCGGCAGACCGGCCGCGGTGGCCTGGTTCTGGTTGAACGCGATGCTGCCGGCGAAGTCCTGGGCGAGCTCCTGGCCGCTGACCGGGCCGAGCACGTTCAGGACGAAGCGCCAGTGGCCCTCGGCCGGGTTGATCGTGGTGGCCGAGACGCCGTTGGCGGCGCCGGTCAGGTTGCCCTGGGCGTCGAACAGCGTGTTGCCCTCGATGTCGACCGGGGTGCCGTTCGGGCTGATCAGGGCGCCCTGCATGAACAGGTTCGCGTCCTTGCCGACGGTGACGCCGACCCGCAGGTCCTTCTGGCCCTTCGGGACGTCGAAGCCGTAGGCGAACATCTGCGTCGGCGAGGAGCCGCGGCCGTTGCCACCGGTGATGGTGCCGGTGAAGCTGCCCTTGCCGTCCTTGACCGGGACGAGGCTGCGCAGCACGACCGGGACGCTGGTGGTGTTGCCGTTCGAGCTGGAGACGAGGACCGCCTCGCTGCTGTCACCGCTGGTCGCCGGGGTGGTCAGCTGGACCTTGAGGGTCTTGGTCTGACCGGGCTGCAGCTCGGTGGTGTTCGGGCTCACCGCGCCGGCCGGGACCGCGCGCTGGGTGGAGGTGCCGAACTGGACGTCGCCGGTGTAGCCGGCCTTGCCCGCCGGGGTGTACATGATGGCGGTCCACTCGCCGGCCACCGGGTGCGGGACGTCGACCAGGCCGAAGTTGGCCGGGGTGGCGCCGCCCTGCGGACGGGTGTTGGTCTCGAAGCGGCCCGACGGGTCGAGCAGCGTCATGCGGACCACGGGGCCGTTGGTGACCGGGTTCGGGCCGCCGTGCCAGGCGATCGACGCCGCGAGGCGGTCGGCACCGGCCGGAACGGTGAACTTGACCTGCTTCTGCACCCAGTCGGCACCGTTGGTGGCGTACTTGAAGGTGTCGGTCGAGGCCGAGTCCAGCTTGACGACCTGCTGGTTGGTGGCCTGCGGCGCGAAGCTGCGGGTGGTGGCGCTCACCGACTGCGGCTCGTCACTGGTGTTGGTGACGGAGACGTCGGCGGTGTGGGTCGAACCGGGGGCGCCCTGGATGCTCACCTGGCCGGTGTTGACCACGACGGTGCGGGCACCGTCGGTGCCGTCGCCGTCGTCGTAGCCGCGGGCGGCCTCGACGGCGGCCCGGACGTTGAGCAGACCGGCGCCCTGCTCCTCGGCGGGGACGCCGAGGTCGGTGGCGGTGCCGGTGATGAACTTCTTCACCAGCGCCGGGGACGGCGAGTCGCCGCCGTGGGTGTCGCGGTAGGCCTGGATGACCAGGGCCGCGGCACCGGTGACGAACGGGGCGGCCTGGCTGGTGCCGCCGAAGGGCTGGATGTTCGAGCCCTTGCCGTTGAAGTTGGTGCAGTCCGCGTACTTGGTGGTGTCAGCGGTGCACAGCGCCCAGTCCGACTCGCCCGGGGCGACCAGGTCGAGGGTGCGGCCGGCCATGGTGAAGCCGCCCGAGGAGAGCGCGGAGATCCGGCTGTTGTTCCAGGTCTTGTTGGAGAACTTGGAAGCCGCGTAGCCGGTCTGCTGGTAGTTCTGGTTGTCCGTCGACGCGCCGACCGAGATCACGTACGGGTCGGTGGCCGGGGTGCCGATGGTGCCGCTGATACCGGCGTCACCGGTGGAGACCGCGACGGTGACACCGGCCTTGACGGCCTGCTCGTTGAAGAGCGCGATGGTGTCGTGGGCGCCGCTGTCCGGGGTGACGTTGCCGCCGAAGGACTCGTTCAGCACGTCCACGTGGGCGACCCGCACCGCGTAGTCGATGGACTGCAGGATCGACGAGTTGGACATCATCTCGCCGCCGGCCTTGAGGGCGACCAGGTCGGCGTCCGGGGCGAGGCCGCGGATGTTGATGTTGCAGCCGGCCGGCAGCGGGTGCGAGGCGTTGACGAACTGCGAGACGTCGTAGGTCTGACGGCCCTGGGCGATGACCGCCGAGGCGTCGCCGAAGGCCTCGGCGCCACCGCTCGGCGCGTCCCAGCCCTCACCCGAGAAGTCCTGGTGGTCCACCACGGCGTGCGAACCGTCGGCCCGGATGAAGTCCGGGTTGTTCGGGTCGAGCGCGTCGGCGATGTAGGCGACCTTGACGCCCTTGCCGGTGGCCAGGTTCTCCACGCCGGGGTTGCCGTTGCCGCTGTAGGCACGGACCGAGTAGAGGCCCTCGGGCTCCAGCAGCGGCTTGGTCGGGTCGGAGGGGCAGACCGTGTTGGTCGCGTTCTCCTGGGAACCCTGGCCGTTGCTGCCCGAAACGGCCTTCGACGCGTCGCCGGACTTGCCGGAGGCCGTGGCCGCGGTGTCCGCCTTCTTGGCGGTGGTCGAGGCGACGGGGGCCACCTGGACCTGGGTGTCGGCGACCACGGCGGCGACCGCCGGGTCGGACTGGAGCGCCGCGCGCTCGGCCGGGCTGACCGTGGCGGAGAAGGCGTTGCCCACCACGAAGCTCTTGACGTTGGTGCCGCCGTTGGCCTTGACCTTGTCCAGCAGCGGCTTCTGCGCGCTGGCGGTCTTCTGCTCACGTGCGCCGAGGTGACCGTGGTCGGCCGGGGCGTCCGCTATCTGGTCCTTCAGGATCACGATCACCGGTGCCGGCGACCCGTCCGAGGACGCCGCCTGGGCGTTCTGCGGATCCTGGGTCGGGGCCGCGCTCGCGATGGTCCCGAGGCTCAGGACCATGGACGCGGCGGTGACGGTGACGGCGGCTGCTAGCTGGGTCTTGCGCCAGCCGATCAATGGACATCCTTTCGTCTGATGAGACGTCAGGTTGCACGATCCGGCCTACGAATCCTGGTCGGACGCGCGGTGCTCCGGACCGCGCGTCCCGACAGCGGTCGCATTCCAGCGCATCCGGCACGACCACGACAAGGGGTTAAAACCCCATCAGAAAGTAAAAATGACCATCAGAAAGTAAAATACACAGTATAAATCCGGCCGCCGCTGCCCCTTTTTCACCGATCAGAGCCGGTCAGGGACGGTCAGAACAGGCTTCCGCAGCTGCAAAAACGTCAGTGGCGAACTCTGGACACTGGCGGAACATCGCCACCCCGGCCCACCCGCTGCCTCTTTGTCGACACCGCGACTCTTCTTCCCCGTCGACGGCTCTCGAAACAACGCTCGGCACGCACAACGAACGGCACGCAGAACGCTCGGCATGCAGAACGAACGGGGCGGCCGAGGAGTTCACCCCAGTCGCTCCCGGGCGTCCGCGAGGTCCTCGGCCGTCGGCGCGTCGTCCTGGGTCAGCCGGTGGCGCCAGTAGCCGGTGAAGTCGATGTCCGACTTCGGCACCCCGTGCTCCTCCACCAGGCAGCGGCGCAGCGCCCGCACCGCGCCCGCCTCCCCGGCCAGCCAGACGAAGGGCCGCCCGCCCGGCAGCGCGCCGCCCCGGAACGCCGCGGTCAGCAGGGCGCCCGGGGCCGCGCCGTCGCGGTGCAGCCAGCGCACCTCCAGTTCGGCCCGGGTCGCCAGCCGCTGACGCTCCGCCCGGTCCGCGACCTCGATCCAGGCGTACGCCCGCACCCCCTCCGGCAGGGCCTCCAGCAGCGTCGCCACGGCCGGCAGGGCGGTCTCGTCGCCGGCCAGCAGCACCCAGTCGGCGGCCGCCGCGACCTGGGCGAACGGGACCGGCGGGGCGTACAGCGCGGAGGGCCCGACCATGCCGAGCCGGTCCCCCGGCGCGGCCCGCAGCGCCCAGGCCGCGGCCATGCCGGAGTCGCCGTGCAGGACGAAGTCGACCTCGATCCGCCGGGTGCCGGGGTGCCTGCGGCGCAGGGTGAAGCTGCGCATGACCGGGCGGTCGGCCTCGGGGATCGCCAGATAGGCCTGGTACCAGCCCATCGGGTCGTCCTGCCCCGCCGGCAGCTCCGGCTCGCGCTGCCCCGGGCGCGGGAAGCAGAGCTTGAGCTGCTGGTCGGGCGTGCCACCCACGGTGTCGTCCAGGGCCTCCGCCTTGAAGACGACCCGGGCGGTGCGCGGCGTGATCCGGTCGACCGCTACGACCTCGATGAAGGTGACGGGCAGAGTCATCGGTAACCCCTCGCTGTGCGGATCGCTGTGCGGAATCCTGATACCTTACGACATAAAGAGTTGCTCTCGCCAGGATACTTTACGCCATAAGGAGATGCCGGGATGACCGTCTACGCCGGGCAGGGAGACGCCCACCGCTCGCTCGCCCTGCTGTGGGGGCACCCCGGGGAACCGCGCACCGGGCGCAGCGGCCCGAAACCGGGGCTGAGTGTGGACGCGATCGTGTCCGCCGGAATCGCGGTGGCCGACGCCGAAGGAATGGCCGCCCTGTCGATGCGCGCCGTGGGCGAACGGCTCGGCCGCACCGCGATGGCGCTCTACACCTACGTGCCCGGCAAGGCCGAACTGCTCGACCTGATGCACGACCGGGTGCTCGCCGAGCTCCCCACCGGAACACCGGAGTTCGACGACTGGCGGGCCGACGTCACCGCCTGGGCCGAGGAGTTGCACGCCTGCTACCTGCGCCACCCCTGGGTGCTCCAGGTCTCGCAGGCCCGACCCGTCCTCGGCCCGGCCGAACTCGCCGCCATGGAACACCTGTTGGCCGCGCTGCAACCGGCCGCCCTGCCCCCGGGGCGGCTGCGCGGGGCGGTCGCCGCGCTCTGGCAGTTCGTCCGCGGCACGGCCGCCGCCACCGCCGACGCCCGCGGCGCGGCGGCCGCCACCGGCGTCACGGACGAGGAGTGGTGGAGCACCCGCTCCGCCCGGCTCGCCGAACTGGCGCCGGACTTCCCACGGCGCTTCCCGCTGCTGACCGCCCTCCAGAGCGCCGGCGGCAGCCCGGAGGACACCGGCGCGGACGCCTTCCGCACCGGCCTGGCCGTCCTGCTCGACGGGGTGGCCGCAGGCGTCGGCGCCTGAACCGAGGGGCCGGGAGGGAGGCCCGCTACCCCCGCCGGGCGGCGGGGATCGCCAGCAGGGCGCCGAGCACCAGCAGCACGGCGTACCCGGCGGTCTCGTGGCCGTCCGGCACCAGGAAGCGGACGAAGCCGAACAGCCGGAAACCCCCGAGGTGGTCGGCCAGCAGGCCGGTGCCACCGCCCAGGATCAGGACGAAACCGAGGTAACCGAGCAGGGTCTTCATACTCCCGAGCCTAGGAATCCGCCGGCCCGCGCCCAACCGACTTTCGGCGCGACCGGCGTTGACCAAAGTCGCGTCCCGCCCTCCCTCCGGACGGAGCAGCAGACACGGCGGTCCGACGGCGGCGCCGGTACGTTCGCCGTGTGCAGCCAAAGCATGTGCAGCCAGAGCGTGAGCAGCGGGAACCGCAGCAGCGACCGCAGCAGAGACCACCGTCCGTCGCCAGGGTCGCGGCCGCCTCCGCCGCCTCCGCCCTGGTGCTCGCCGCCGGCGCCCCGGCGGCCCTCGCCCAGGACGCCGCCGTCGGCGGCGAGCGGCTCGGCCGCCCGGCCGTCCAGGTCGCGCCGCTGGCCGGGGCCCCCGCCCTGCCGGCCGAACTGACCGGCCGCTCCTGGCTGATCGCCGACGCCGGCACCGGCGAGGTGCTCGCCGCGCGCGACGCCCACCTGCCGATGCCCCCGGCCAGCACCCTCAAGATGCTGTTCGCGGACACCGTGCTGCCCAAGCTCAACCGCTCCACGGAGCACCAGGTCACCCCCGCCGAACTCGCCGACCTCGGCGTCGGCAGCAGCCTGGTCGGCGTCAAGGAGAACCTGCCGTACCGGGTGGAGGACCTCTGGCGGGGCGTCTTCCTCAGCTCCGGCAACGACGCCGTGCACGTCCTGGCCCACATGAACGGCGGCGTCCAGCAGACCGTCCGGGAGATGCAGGCCCGCGCCCAGTCCCTCCAGGCCCGGGACACCAAGGTGGTCTCCCCCGACGGCTACGACATGGACGGCCAGGTCTCCTCCGCGTACGACCTCACCCTGTTCGCCCGCGCCGGGCTGCGCAACGCCGACTTCCGGTCCTACTGCGCGACCCGCACCGCCCGCTTCCCCGGCGGACTCGACAAGGCCACCGGCCAGCGCACCGCCTTCGACATCGCCAACACCGACCGGCTGCTCGGCAAGTACCCCGGCCTGATCGGCGTCAAGAACGGCTACACCACCAACGCGGGCGCCACCTTCACCGGCGCCGCCGAACGCGGCGGCCGCACCCTGCTGGTGACCGTGATGCACCCCGAGGCGCAGAGCAAGGTCTACGACGAGGCCGCCGTCCTGCTGGACTGGGGCTTCGCCGCGGCGGGCAAGGTCCAGCCGGTCGGGCAACTCGTCGAGGACCTCGCCGCGCCGAAGGGCACCACCAAGGACGGCGCGCCGGGCGCGCCCGCCACCCCGGCCGACGGCGCCCCGCAGGCCGCCGCCGACAGCGAGGCCGACCTGCCGCCCTGGTCCCGCACCCCCGTCCTCGGCGGCGACGACTCCGTCCTCGCGCCCGCCCTCTGGACCGGCGCCGCCGTCGCCACCGGTCTCGCCGTCTGGGGCACCGCCCGCGGCTCCGCCCGGCGCCGCGCCGGCCTCGCCGCCGCCCGCACGGCCCCCGCCGTGGGCGCCGCGCCCACCGGCCCCAGGCCGACCGGCCCCGCGTCGGCCGGCGGCAGCACGGGCCTCGGCACGGGCGTCGACACCGGCGCCTCCCGGATCGGTGCCACCGGCGTCGGCGGCCGCGTCGCCCGCCGTCTCACCCGCCGCGCCCGCGCCCTCCTCCGCGGCACCCGACCCCGCCGGGACGGCTGACCCCGGGGGGCGGTCATGGAGCTCTGGCTGCTGAACCACCTGTCCACCGCCTGGCTCGGCGTGCTGGTGGTCGGCGGGTCCGTCCTGCTGGCCCTGGCCGGGAGCGTCCTGGTCAGCCACTGGTCCCCGGCCCTCGCCCGGGGCGGGAACAACGACATGGTCGGCGTGGTGCTCGGCATCTTCGGCGCGATCTACGGCCTCATCCTGGCCTTCGTCATCGTCAACCTGTGGACCGAGCTGCAGGACACCCAGAAGGTGGTCTCCGCCGAGGCCACCGCGGTCTCCCAGATCGCCCGGGACGCCGCCGCCTTCCCGCCCGGGCCCCGGGCGGCCGTCACCGCGTCGGTCGGCGACTACGTGCACGTCGTGGTGGAGCGGCAGTGGCCGCTGATGAGGGCCGGCCGCGGCGAGTTCACGGCCACCGGCACGGAGGTCGACGCGATGTACCGGGCGCTGCTCGCGTTCGATCCGCAGTCGCCGTCCGAGCAGGCCTTCTACGCGAAGGCGCTCGACAGCCTCAACGACGTGGCCGGGCGGCGCCGGGACCGGATCAACGCGAGCGGCTCCGAACTGCCCGTCCTGCTCCAGGTCCTGATCGTCGGCGGAGCGGTGGCGATCGTCCTGCTGGCCCTGCTGTACGGCGTCCGCGCCCGGCGGGCACGGCTGCTGTTCGTCGGCTCGGTGGCCGCGCTGATCGGTTTCAGCCTGCTGCTCGTCCTGGTGCTGGACCGGCCGTTCGCCGGGGAGCTCTGCATCTCGCCGGAGCCGTTCAGACAGAGCGCCCTCGCCCGCTTCTGGTGACCGGCCACAGCCCTCCCACCTCGTAGACTCTCGGCCATGACCACGCCCGACCCCACCGCAGCGGCCCGGCTCGCCCGGATCGTCAGCCTCTCCTCCGGCAGCTACCTGCTCGTCACCACCTACAAGAAGGACGGCACCCAGGTGCCGACCCCGGTGTGGGTGGTCCGGGACGGGGAGGCGCTCGGCGTCTGGACCGTCGCGGACTCCTGGAAGGTCAAGCGGATCCGCAACCGGGCCGACGTCCTGGTCGGCCCCTGCGACGTCAAGGGCCGCCCGACCGGCGACCAGTACCCGGCCACCGCCGAACTCCTCACCCCCGAACGCACCGCCGCCTACCGCACCCTGCTGCGCCAGAAGTACGGGCTGCTCGGCGTGCTCACCCTGCTCGGCAGCCGGCTGCGGCGCGGCGACCGCGGCACCGTCGGCATCCGGATCACCCTGACGGAGCAGGCGGACCGGACGGACTGATGGAACATGACGAGGCCGCGCCGCCGCCCCTGCTGGTGGTGGACGGCGCGAACGTGGTCGGCTCGGTCCCCGACGGCTGGTGGCGCGACCGGCGCGGCGCCGCCGAACGCCTCCGGGACGCCCTGGTCGCCGTGGCCGCCCGGGGCGTGCCGGAGCACCCCGGGCCGCTGGAGGTGGTGCTGGTGGTCGAGGGCGCGGCCCGGGGCGTCACCGGGCTGCCGGAGGTCCGGGTGGTGTCGGCGGCGGGCAGCGGCGACGACCGGATCGTGGAACTGGTCCGCGAGGCCCGCGCCGGGGATCCGGCGCGGGCCTGCCTGGTGGTCACCGCCGACCGCGAACTACGGTCCCGGGTCGGCGCGTTGGGCGCCGCCGTGACGGGCCCGCGGAGCGTCCGGCGCTGAGCCCCCGGCCGAGTCCGACCACGGTCGGTCCGACGGCGGTCAGTCCGTCGGCGGAACGGGGCGGACCTGGAGGGCGTTGATGCCCCAGTGGATCGACGGGTCCGAGGTGCGGACGGTGAACTGGAAGTCCCGGCCCGGCCGGGCGGGGATCTCCACCGAGCCGACGCCGACCGCGTCCGCCGGGCACTGCACCGTGAAGTCGGCCGGGGCCTGCCCGCCGACGTGGACCTGCACCGAACCGCCGCCCCGGCAGCCGACGATGACCGTGATCGGCAGCGACTCCGTCACCGAGGCCGTCACCGCGCCGCCGTTGCCGATCCAGTCCGGGATCGAGAACATGGTGTCCTCGTCCGGGGTCGGCGGCAGGATCCGCCCCGTCCCCGGCGTTCCGAACGGGTCGTCCGGGCCCGGCCCGTCGGCCGGCCGCGCCGACGCCGTTCCGGCGAACGCCAGTGCCACCCCCAGGACCCCGGCCGCCATGCCCAGTACGCGGGCCCGCTTCGTCGTCCCCATCGCCATCCCCCCGGATGCTCGTCGTCCGTGCGCCGGTCTTCGGCACACGAATGATCCTACGACGCCGGTACGACACCGGTGCGGCGGCGAGGGGCGGACCGGTACGGGCGGACCGTGACGAGCGCCACCCGCTCGGCCCAGGAGGTTCGGGAACCGACCGCTCCGGCCGTCCGACTGGTGGGGGGTGAAGCCGAAATCGCCGGGTGTCCGGCCGTCGAGTGTGCTGGTGGGGTTCGCCCTGCTGCTGGTGGTGGTGTTCGTGGTCTCGTACGCGGTGGGGCGGCAGGCGGGGCCGGTGGCCCCGGGGCTGACGCCGAGCCGGGGCGGCGGTTCCTCGCCCGGCATGGGCGGGCACGACATGGGCGGGATGCGGTGAGCCCGGTCGCGGGGGCGGACACCGGGGAGCTGGTGTCCACCGATCTGGCGGTCGGCGGGATGACCTGCGCGGCCTGCGTGGGCCGGGTGGAGAAGCGGCTGGGCCGGATCGACGGGGTGACGGCCGGGGTGAACCTGGCGACCGGCCGGGCCCGGGTGCTGCACCCGGCCGGAGTGTCCGTGGACGAGCTGGTCGCGGCCGTCGAACGGGCCGGGTACACGGCCGAGTTGGCGGCCTCCGGGGTGCTCGGCGGGCTGCCGGAGGAGGAGCCGGACGAGCGCCGGCGGCTGCTGGTCACCGCCCTGCTGGCCGTCCCGGTGCTGGCCCTGTCGATGGTGCCCGCGCTCCAGTTCGACGCCTGGCAGTGGGTCTGCTTCGCGCTGGCCGTGCCGGTGGTGACCTGGGGGTCGGCCGGCTTCCACCGGCGCGCCCTGCAAGGGCTGCGGCACGCCGCCGCGACCATGGACACCCTGGTCAGCCTGGGCGTGGTGGCCTCCTTCGCCTGGTCCGCCTACGCGCTGTTCCTGGGCGGGGCCGGGGAGTTGGGCATGCGGATGCCGTTCTCGCTGACCGCCGACGGTGGCGGCGCGGCGCACGTGTACCTGGAGGCGGCGGTCGGGGTGCCGCTGTTCGTGCTGGCCGGGCGGCTGCTGGAGGGCCGGGTGCGCCGCCGCAGCGGCTCCGCGCTGCGGGCGCTGGCCGAGCTGGGCGCCAAGCAGGTCTGCGTCCGGGCGCAGGACGGCGAGGAGCACCTGATCCCCGTCGAACTGCTGCTTCCCGGGCAGGAGTTCGTGGTGCGGCCGGGCGAGCGGGTGGCCACCGACGGGGTGGTGGTGGAGGGCGGTTCGGCCCTCGACCTGAGCCTGCTCACCGGGGAGAGCGTGCCGGTGGAGGTCGGCCCCGGGGACGCCGTGGCCGGGGCGACGGTAAACGTCGGCGGTGCGCTGGTGGTGCGAGCCACCGCCGTCGGCGCGGACACCCAACTGGCCCGGATCACCGCCCTGGTGGCCGAGGCCCAGGCCGGCAAGGCCCGGGCGCAGAGGCTGGCGGACACGGTCGCCGGGGTCTTCGTGCCCTGCGTGCTGGCGGTCGCGGTGTGCGTCCTGGGCTTCTGGCTGGGCGCGGGCGCCGCCCCGCAGGCGGCCGTCACGGCGGCGGTCGCCGTCCTGGTGGTGGCCTGCCCGTGCGCACTGGGCCTGGCCACCCCGACGGCGCTGCTGGCGGCGACCGGGCGCGGCGCCGAACTGGGCGTGCTGGTGCGCGGCCCCGAGGTGCTGGAGAGCCTGCGCCGGGTGGACACCGTGGTGGTGGACAAGACCGGCACGCTGACCACCGGCCGGATGGAACTGGCGGCGGTGACGGTCGCCGAGGGGTGCACCGAGGCGGAGGTGCTGCGGCTGGCGGGCGCGGTCGAGCACCGCTCGGAGCACCCGATCGGGCGGGCCGTCGCGGCCGCCGCCCGGGAGCGCTGCGGGACGCTCCCCCCGGTGGACGGCTTCGCCGCCGCCACCGGCCTCGGGGTGTCCGGCACCGTCGAGGGCCGTCCGGTCCGGGCCGTCCGGCCGGACGGCGACGCACTGCCCCCGGAGCTCGCCGCGGCGGTCACCGCGGCCGGGACGGCGGGCCGCACCGCCGTCCTGGTGGAGCTGGACGGGCGGGCCGCGGCCGTACTGGCGGTCGGCGACACGCTGCGCTCAGGCAGTTGGCGGGCCCTCCACCGGCTGCGCGGGATGGGCCTGGAGACCGTGCTGCTGACCGGGGACGGCCCGGGCGCGGCCCGGGCGGTGGCCGCCGAGCTGGGCATCGAGCGGGTGCACGACTCGGCCTCGCCCGAGCGCAAGGCCGAGGTGGTGGCCGAACTGCGGGCCGCCGGACGGACGGTGGCGGTGGTCGGCGACGGCGTCAACGACGCGGTCGCCCTCGCCTCGGCCGACCTCGGGGTGGCGCTGGCCTCCGGCAGCGACGCCGCGATCGGCGCGGCCGGGCTGACCCTGGTGCGCGGTGACATCGAGGCGGTGGTGGACGCCGTGCGGCTGGCCCGACAGACCCTCGCCACGATCCGGGCCAATCTGCTCTGGGCCTTCGGCTACAACCTGGTGCTTATCCCGCTGGCGGCCGTCGGGCTGCTGAACCCGATGCTGGCGGCGGTGGCGATGTCGCTCAGTTCGCTGCTGGTGGTGGGCAACAGCCTGCGGCTGCGCACCTGGGAACCGGGGCGCGGGCGGGCGACGGGGGGCCGTACGAACAGCAGCCGGGCGAAGGGCGGTCTGCGGTGAGGACATGGATATCCGGGCCGCTCGGCCGGCTCGCCGTGGCCGGCCCGCCGGTCGGCGCCGCGGCGCTCGCGCTGGCCCTGCTCACCGGCTGGACGGCGGTCGGCGGAGCCGGCGTCGGCCCCCGCCCGGTGGAGGCCGGCCCCGGCTGGGTGCTGCTGCCCACGGCCGGCGCGGCCACCGCCACCGCGGCCTTCTTCACGATCCGCAACCCGGGTGACGTACCCGACGAACTGACCGGCGCCGGCTGGGAGTTCGGCGGACCGATCACCCTCAAGCGGCACCTCCACCAGGGCGCGGCGGGCCGCTGGGAGCCCGTCCCCGGCCTGCCCGTCCCCGGTCGGGGCGAACTGGCGATGACGCCCGAGGACGCCGACCTGATGATCCCCGCCCCGCCCGCGCTGCGGCCCGGCCAGCGGGTGGCCTTCACCCTCACCTTCCGGCACAGCCCGCCGCTGCACCTGACCGCCGAGGTCCGCACGGCGGCCGACCGGCCGCGCTGAGCCCTAGCCTGAACGGGCCGGCCCGGTGCCGGGGAGCGCGGGCTCCCCGGCACCGGGCCGGGCCGTTCAGCCGAGTGTCTCCTCGACCGGCCGCCGGGGCGTCGCCGCACCGGGCGGGCCGTACCCGATCCGCAGCACCAGCTGGACGTGCGCCGGGCCGTCGGCCGGGTCGCGCAGCGCCCAGCGGAGGTCCGGCCACTCGAGCGCCTGGTGCCAGACCGTCAGCCGCACCCCGTGCACGGTGGCCAGCAGCCAGACCCTTTCCAGCGCCTGCCCGGCGCGCAGCCAGTCCAGCGGGCCGTCCCCGGGGGTGGTCAGGGTGCACAGCTGCGGCAGCGCCTCGAAGCGCCGCTCCGGCCCGACCGGCGGGGCGGGCGGCCCGCCGGGGGCCGTGGCGGAGCCCGGGCCGTACGGCGGGCGGCCGGCGTACCGGCGCATCGGGACCCTCGCGTCGCGGTCCAGAGAGCCGAGCGCCTCGTACGGGATGCCGTCGGTGCACTCCCCCGGCGGGCGCAGCCAGGCGCGGCTCTCCGCCACCCGGGCCGGGTCGTCCTCGCAACGGCGCTCCGCCTCGGCGGTCAGCGCCAGCACCCGCCGGACACCGGCTTCCTCCAGCGCGGCCACCACGATTCCCTCCTCGGCGGCGGCGGTGAGCAGTTCGCCGAGCACCGCCTCGGGCACGTCCCGCTGGGCGAAGGGCTCGCGGCTGGAGCGGCGGGCGGCGACGGCCGGGCGGAGGTCGCGGCCGAAGGGCAGGCGTACGCGGGCCGGGGCGGAGAGGTCGAGCAGGGCCAGCAGGCCGGGCTCAGCGGGCTCCGGGAGCAGCCGGACCACCGCCGCGCGGCCGAGGTGTCCGGCGGCCACCCGCAGGTTGAACACGGCGGCGCCGACCGCGATGTGCAGCGCCGCCCCGACCGGGTCGGCCAGCGGCAGCCCGCGGGAGGGGTCGGCGTGGACGGCGAGCCCGTGGCCGTCCGGGGTGGGCACGAAGCGCCAGGGCTGGCTGTTGTGCAGCGACGGCGCCGCGCCGCCCGCCGCGGCGAGCAGGCGCAGCTCCGCCGGGGTGAGCGCCGGGGTTGGAACCGGGCTCGGAACCGGGGCCGGAACCGGGGTGCGCATCATGGCGATCAACTCCTCACGACCGTCCGGCGGTCGACGACTCGACCGCGGAGTCCTCGCTGCTTCCGAGCGTGCGCGCCGGGCCCCGGCGCGGGCCAGGGCCGAAAGCCCCTCCGCCGCCGGGGCGTCGGTCACCCGTGCGGGACGACCGCCACCGGGGCCTCGGCGTGGTGCAGTGCCGCGTGGGCGATCCGGCCGAGCCGGGGGCCGAGCTCGATCGGACGGCGGCGCCGGCCCACGACCACCAGCCCGGCCCCGGCGGAGGCCTCCACCAGGCCGCGCGCGGCGCCCAGCCGGACGTCCTCGACCACCTCGACCGCCGCGTGCCGCTCGCGCGGACCGGCCAGGGCGAGCGACAGCAGCTTCGCCTCCAGCGCCTCCAGTTGGGCGATCTCCCCCGCCGGCACGGCCCCGCCCGCGTAGCCGAACAGCGGCGGCAGGTCCCAGCCGTGCACCGCCCGCACCCGGGCGCCGCGCAGGGCGGCCTCCTGGAAGGCGAAGGCGAGCACCTCCTCCTCGGGCGCGTGGGCGTCCACGCCGACCACCACCTCGCCGGCTCCCTCCCCGGCCCCCTCGCCGCCGACCTCCCGCACCACGACCACCGGCGTGCCGCTGCGCCCGGCCACCGCCATGCTGACCGAACCGAGCAGCAGCCCGGTGAAGCCGCCGCGTCCGCGCGAGCCGAGCACCAGCAGCTCGGCATCAGCGGCGGCCGCCACCAGCCCGTCCACCGGGGCGTCCAGCACCGTGTCGGTGTGCACGGCGAGCTCCGGGTGGCTCCGGCGGACCGCGTCCGCGGCTTCGGCCAGGGTGCGCTCGGCGGCTGCCGGGAGGTCGTCGGGCTCGGCGTAGGAGGACACCCCGTCGGTCAGCCACGGCCAGGCGTGCACCAGCCGCAGCGCCGCCCCGCGCCGTCGCGCCTCCTCGGCCGCCCACTGGGCGGCGGCGGTGCTCGCCGGCGAGCCGTCGACCCCGGCCACCACGGTTGACGTCATGACGGTTCCTCCACTGTCTCGGCACCGGGGACGGCGCGTGACTGACGCCCCGTCCGCTCTGCTCCCACCCTGTCGCCCGCCGACGGCGCGCCGCCAGAGGCCGCAAGCCCCCCGTCCACAGGACGAAAGACCCCCGCCGAACAGTACGGGCGACCCCGGCCGCCACCCCGTCGACACCCGGGCACTACGGTGTGGACACGGAATACCCGCTGGTCGGACGGTCCCTGATCGGGCCGGGCGGCGCGGGTCGACGGGTCACGGCGTGAACGAGGAGGACAGCGGTGGGCGGAGCGGACGGCAGCGCGGCGGGCGGCGGCGCGCGGATGCCCCGGCTGCGCCTGGACGAGCTGCTGGAGGAGCTCCAGTGGCGGATCGACGCGGCGCGCGGCACCCAGAACCGGGTGCACAGCCTGCTGGAGGCGGTGCTCGCGGTCGGCCGGGAGCTGGACCTCGCCCAGGCGCTGCACCGGATCGTGGAGGCCGCCGTCGACCTGGTGGACGCCCGCTACGGCGCGCTGGGCGTGATCGGGCCGGACGGGCACACCCTGTCGCAGTTCCTGACGGTCGGTCTGTCCGAAGCGGAGATCGAGGAGATCGGCCCGCCGCCCTCCGGCCGGGGCATCCTCGGTGAACTGATCCGCCACCCGCAGCCGCTGCGCTGCCCGGTGCTGTCCGAGCACCCGGCCTCGATCGGCTTCCCGGTCGGCCACCCGCCGATGCACACCTTCCTGGGGGTGCCGGTACGGATCCACGGGGAGGTGTTCGGCAACCTCTACCTGACCGACAAGCGCGGCGGGCTGGACTTCGACGAGGACGACGAGGCGGTGATCTCCACCCTCGCGGTCGCCGCCGGGGTCGCGATCGACAACGCCCGGCTGTACGAGGAGGCCCAGCTGCGCCAGCGCTGGCTGCGGGCGAGCACCGAGATCACCCGCAGCCTGCTGTCGGGCGCGCCGCGCCTGGAGGTGGTCGAGCTGATCGCCCGCCGGGCCCGGGAGATCGCCGGGGCCGAGCTGGCGGACGTCTCGGTGGCGCTGGCCGGGCCGGAGGAGCGGGCGGAGGAGCTGGCGGTGGAGGTCGCGCTCGGCGCCGAGCCCGCCGCCCGGCTGGGGGTGACGGTGCCGGTGGACGGCACGCTCTCCGGCGCCGCGTACGCCTCCGGCTCCCCGGCCACCAGCGACGACCTGGCCGCCGACGCCCGCTTCCCGGCCGGTCCGGCGGGCCGCTTCGACGGGCTGGGCCCGGCCGTGGCGGTGCCGCTGGGCACCGGCCCCGGGTACGGGCGGGGTGTGCTGCTGCTGGCCCGGGCGCAGGGGCAGCCCGCCTTCGGGCCGGAGGAGACCGGCCCGCTGCTGGGCTTCGCCGACCAGGCGGCGCTCGCCCTGGAGCTGGCCGAACGGCGGCGCGACGCCGAGCAGTTGAACCTGCTGGAGGACCGCGACCGGATCGCCCGGGACCTGCACGACCTGGCCATCCAGCGGCTCTTCGCCACCGGGATGACGCTGCAGAGCGCGGGCCGGCTGATCGAGAGTCCGGCCGCCGCCGACCGGGTCGCCCGGGCGGTGGCAGACCTGGACGAGACCATCAAGATCATCCGTTCGACCATCTTCGGCCTGCGCGCCCACAGCGAACCGGACCGCGGCCTGCGCGCCCGCGCCACCCGGGTGGTCACCGAGGCCCAGGGGCCGCTCGGCTTCGCGCCCCGGCTCAGCCTGGAGGGGCTGCTGGACACCGACGTCCCGCAGGAGCTGGCCGAACACGTGGTCGCCGTGCTGGCGGAGGCGCTCAGCAACGCCGCCCGGCACGCCGGGGCCGGCCGGGTCGAGGTCAACCTGCGGGCCCTGGCCGGGCGGGTGGTGCTCACCGTCACGGACGACGGCACGGGCATCCCCGAGGGCGGGCGGCGCAGCGGGCTGCGCAACCTCGCCGAACGCGCCGCACGGGTCGGCGGGGCCTTCACCCACGGCCCGGCGGACGACGCGGGCGGCGGCACCCGGCTGGTGTGGGAGGCCCCGCTCGGGTCCTGACCGGCGACCCCGTACCCGCAGCCGTACCCGGCGCGACCGGCGCCGCACCCCGCCGCGCCCGCCGCCGTACGGGGGAACTCCGCCGCGGCCCCGCCCCGTAGCGGCGCCGCCGCCCCGGGGCGCCCCTAGCCTGCTTCGCGTCCCCCGAGCGTTGCGCCGAGCCCCCGCCGTGCGCCCCGCCGAGCGTCGAGCACGAGGACGGCCGATGGCCCACGAGTCACCCGCGACCGCCACCCCGCCCCCGGGCACCGCCGAGGTGCCGTCCGCGCCGCCGCCCAGCGGGTCGGTGACGGCGCTGCGGCTCGCGGCGGCCGCCGCCGGCGCGCTGCCCGCGGCGGTGCTGCGGCTGGCCGGGATCCACCCCTCGCCGGTGCCGGCCATGCTGTTGTTCGGTCTCGGGGTGCTGTCGGCGGCGCTGCTGCTGATGTGGGCGGCGGAGACCGCCCGGGCGGACATCTCCGGGCCGCTGGCGCTCGCCCTGCTGGCCTTCATCGCGGTGCTGCCCGAGTACGCCGTCGACCTCTGGTTCGCCTACACGGCCGGCACCCGCCCCGAGTACGCCGCCTACGCGGCCGCCAACATGACCGGCGCCAACCGGCTGCTGGTCGGCGTCGGCTGGCCACTGGTCGCGCTGGCCGCGTACCTGGCCGCCCGGCGCCGCGGCGTCGCCCCCGGGATCGTGCTGCGCGAGCACCGCCGGATCGACACCGCGTTCCTGGGGGCCGCCGCGCTGGTGGCCTTCGTGATGCCGGCGATGCGGCGGATCTCCTGGGTGCTCGCGGTGGTGCTGATCGCCTGGTACGCCTACTACCTGTTCCGGATCAGCCGTTGCAGCGAGACCGACGAGGAGGAACTCGTCGGTGTCCCGGCCCGGCTGGCCCTGCTGCCGAAGGCCCGCCGACGGCCCGTCACCGTCCTGGTGTTCCTCGCGGCCGCGGCCGTCGTCTTCGCCTGCGCCGAGCCCTTCGCCACCTCGCTGGTGGACGCCGGCTCCTCGCTCGGCATCGACCGCTTCCTGCTGGTGCAGTGGCTCGCCCCGCTGGCCTCCGAGGCCCCGGAGCTGATCGTCGCCGTGGTGTTCGCCTGGCGGCTGCGCGGCGACGACGGCCTGGGCGCGCTGCTCTCCAGCAAGGTCAACCAATGGACGCTGCTGATCGGCTGCCTGCCGCTGGCCCACCTGCTGGGCGGCGGCCCGGCCTCGCTCCCCCTGGTCGAACGCCAGGTGGACGAGGTGCTGCTGACCGCCGCCCAGACCGTTCTGGCCGTCGTCCTCCTCCTCGACCTGCGGTTCCTGCCCTGGAAGGCCGCCCTGCTGCTGGTGCTGTTCGCCGTCCAGTTCGCCCTGCCCGGCGAGTCCTCCCGACTGGCGCTCAGCTGGGTGTACTTGGGCCTGGCCCTGCCGTTGCTCGTCCTGCGGCTGCGCGAACTACCGCCCACCGTACGGGCGCTGGCCGGGCGGATCGCCGGCGACCCGCACTGAGTGGGGTGAACTGCCGTGCGGGCGGCGACCGCAGGAGCCGAGCGGGTGGGCGGCGAACTCCTCGGGGCGCCCGGGCGCACCGTCCTCACCCGAACGATTTCCCCGGTCGGGGGCGGTTCACAGTTCCGCCACGAAGTCTTGGAAGAACACCCTCAACATCCATTGTCGCCACGCATGTTCGAAGGTAGAGTCGCCGTTCGCCGAGCACGGATGAGCAGTTCTCAGCGCATTTGGGGCGGGCATGTCAAATATTCACGATTTCCCCCGGGTCGCCCCCGACCTACTTGACGTCCTCAGAGATATCGCACGTCGAAATCCCCGCCGTCCGGCGATCGTCTACCACGGACCCGCCCCGACCCACGGCCGACCCCTGGAGTCGGCGAACTCCCTGGCCACAGAGCCGGGATCGAACCCCGGCACGGTCGCCGTACCGACCGTCCACGCACCGGAAACGGTGGTCGCACTCCTCGGCGTGCCGACCGCCGGGGGCCGCTGTCGCCCCGTCGACCCGGCATTCCCACCGGCCCGCCGACAAGCCATGGCGGCGGCCGCGCAGTGCCGTACTGCGGTCTCCGGAAGCATCAGCGAAAGCCTTCAACTCGCAATCCGATTAGTGGAGTTACCGGAGTCGACCGCAGAACCTTCGAATAATCCCGGGGACCCCCCGGCACACCCGTCCACGGTGGCGCCGGAACAACCGGCCGGCATTCCCTTCACGCTTCACCACGGGTTCGACCGGGCAGCCGAAACCCGTCCTGACTCCCCGCCGGGCCGTCAGAACCGCCGCCGACGCCACCACCCCGGCCGGCGTGGCCCGACGCATCGCGGCCACCGCACGAACGAGGGGGCCACCCCGAACTCCGCGTCCTGACAGGCTGATCGGGCCTCGGCGCCACCCCCACCACGACCGCCCCCGGACCGGGCCGACGCCGACGCCGACCGCGCCGCGCCGCACCAACGGGTGCGCAGGGCCGTCGCCGAGGTCCGCGCTGCGGCCGAGCCACACACACCCGCTCCGCACCACACCCCTCACCACACCCAGGCGCCCGCCCGAGAGGCCGCGCGCCCGGCACCCCACGCCCGGAGACCGCCATCACCCCCGCCGCACCCCGAGGAGCACGATGACCACCCCCGCCCCGCCCGGCCCGCTGCGCCGGCTGTGCTGGATCTTCCCCGACCGGGAGTCCTCCCGGATGGCCGAGATGTGGCACGGCTTCTTCTGGGACCTCTACGCCGAGAGCGCCGCCGACCTCGGCCTGCGCTGGACCAGGCACGCCCCGGACGCCGTCAGCGTGGACGCCACCGGCCCCGGCCGCCCCCGGGTGTACGTCGACGACGAGGTGGTGACCCCCGAGGACACCCTCTTCATCACCGCGCTCTACTCGCTGCCGTACCAGTCGATGGACGTCTTCAACCAGTACGCGCTCTACGCGGTGCTCGAACAGGCCGGCTTCTACCTGCCGTTCCCCCCGCAGGTGTCGCTGATCGGCAACGACAAACTGGCCACCCTGCTGTTCCTGGCCGACTCCCCGGTGCCGACCATCCCGACCGTGCGGATCGGCACCGGGCGGGACACCGCCAAGTACGGCTACGAGGTCGCGCTCGGGCGGATGACCTACCCGGCCATCGTCAAACCGGCCGGCTGGTGCGGCGGCGGCGGGATCAACCTGGCCCGCAACCCCGAAGAGGTGCGCGGCCTGGCCAGCCTCGCCCAGGGCGGCGACACCACCCTGGTGATCCAGCCCTACCTGGGCGACGGCACCATCGACTACCGGGTGTACGTGGTCGACGGCCGGCCGTACGCGGTGATGAAGCGCACCCCCGAGCCCGGCTCCCCGGTCGCCAACGCCAGCCGCGGCGGGGGCATGGAATTCCCCCCGGTGCCACCCGAACTCGCCGCCGCCACCGCCTGGTTCGCCGAACGGCTGCCGATCCCGTTCTTCTGCGTCGACTTCCTGTACGACGGCGAGCGGTACTGGTTCTCCGAGCTGGAACCGGACGGCGTGATCGCCCCGGACCGCACCGACCCGCACCGCAGCCTGCAACGGGACGTCACCCGCGCCCGGTTCGCCGCCTACCGGGACGGCCACGCCAGGTGGCTCGCCGACGGCGCCCGCCCGCTCACCCTCGACGCCGCGCCCCGCACCGGCCCCGTCCCCCGCACCATCCCCACCCCCGTTCTCGTCCCCGCCCCCGCTCACCGGACGGACCCCCGATGACCGCCTTCTCGCTGTCCCCCGAGGCCGCCGCGCCCCGGCTGCACGTGGCCCGGCGCACCCTGGACCGGCTGCGCAGCGTGCCCGCGCTGGCCCCGCACTACCCCGCGCACCTCGACGCCGGCTCCCTCGACGCGCTCGCCCAGCTCCCCCCGCTGGCGAAGGTCGACCTCAACACCGCCCTCGCCCACCTGGAGCCGGCCGCCGAGCAGTCCGCGACCTGGCTGTTCCAGAGCGGCGGCAGCACCGGCGCCCCCAAGGTCGGCTACGCCCCCACCGGCTTCTACATGGCCAGCGTGCACGCCCACTGGCAGCCGCTCGACCGCACCGACCTCTTCGTCAACGCCTGGGGCGCCGGCCGGATGTGGGGCGCCCACTTCCTCGCCGCCGCCCTCGCCGACCTCTCCGGCTGCCGGATCATCGCCCTCGGCTCGGTCGCCAAGGACGAGTACGGCGCCTGGCTGGAGCTGCTGGCCGCGCGGCGGGTGACCGCCATCGGCGGCACCCCCAGCGTGCTGCGGCTCTGGTTCGCGCACGCCAGGTCCGCCGGCATCCGGCTGCCCGCGCTGCGCAAGGTGCTCTGGCTCGGCGAGGCCTGGCAGCCCCAACTGGACGCCGACCTCGCCGAGGTGGCCCCCGAGGCGCGGCGCTGGGGCATGTTCGGCAGCACCGAGACCTGGGTGGTGGGCACCAACACCCCGGACTGCCCGGCCGAGGTCTTCCACCCGCTGCCGCACCAGTTGGTGCACGCCGACCCCGGCGGACTGCTGGACTTCACCGCCCTCGACCCGGAGATGCTCAACCCGGTGCTGCGCTACCGCACCGGCGACGCGGGCGAGTTGACCGACTGCCCGTGCGGGCGCCCCGGGCCGGCCATGCGGGTGCTGGGCCGGCGCGACAGCGTCGTCCAGGTCCGCGGCCTCGGCCTGGACGTGGACGAGCTGATCGAGCGGGCGGAGCGCGCCCCGGGCGTGGCCCGGGCCCAGGTGGTGCTCACCGAGCGGGACGGCCGGGCGACCGGCGTGGACCTGCTGGTGGTGACCGCCGGCACCGTGGCGGTACCGGACGTCGAGCGGCTGCGCACCGAGCTGTTCACCGCCACCTGCACCCTCGGCACCGCCTTCCAGCACGACCCGTGGGCCTTCCGGGTGCGCCCGGTGGACGAGTTGGTCAGCAACGGCCGCACCGGCAAGACCGCCGCCCTGGTCGTCCGGGAGGAGTCGTGACGGCCGACACCACCCTGGCGAAGCGCGCCCCGGCGCCGCTCGGGCGGAGCTTCTCGCTGTTCTGGGCCGGACAGACCGTCAGCCTGGTCGGCGACAAGGTCACCGTCTTCGTCGTCCCGACCCTGATGATCTTCGTGCTGCACGCCTCCGCCCTCCAGGTCGGCGTGGTCGCGATGGCCCAGTACCTCGGCATCCCGCTGCTCGGGCCGGTCGCCGGGGTGCTGGTCGACCGCTGGGACAAGCGCCGCACCATGCTCGTCTGCGACCTGGTCCGGCTGGCCGCCGTCGCCGCGATCCCGCTCGCCCACGCCCTGGGCGCGCTCTCCACCCCGCTGCTGTTCGGCTGCGTGGCCGTCATCAGCGGCGCGACCATCTTCTTCAACGTCGGCTACCTCGTCGCCGTCCCCGCCGTCGTCCCCGAGGACGGCATGGTCCGCGCCTACTCCCGGCTGGAGGGCAGCGGTTCGGTCGCCGAGGTCGCCGGGCCGTCCATCGCCGCCGCCCTCTACAGCGCGCTCGGCGTGGCCGCCCTGCTGGTCGACGCGGCCAGCTACCTGGTCTCGGCGGCCTGCTTCCGCCGTATGCGCCCCTGGGGCGAGCGGACCGTCGAGGAGGGCTCGATCCGGGAGCGGCTGACCCGCGGCTTCCGGCTCAACTGGGCCGACCCGGTGCTGCGCCGGGTGGTGCTGGCAGCCGTGGTCCTCAACTGCGGCGGGCCGGTGTACGTCACCGTGCTGCCCGTCCTCGCCTACCGCGGCCTGGGCGTGCAGGTCGGCGTGTTCGGCGCGGCCATGTCGGTCGCCGCGCTCGGCGCCCTGCTCGGGGCCGTGGTCGCCCCCCGGCTCTCCCGTCGGTTCGGCCTCGGCCGGACGATGGCCTGGTCGCTGCTGCTGCACTGCCTGGTCGGCCTCGGCGTGCTCGCCGCGCCCGCGCTGCCGCCCGGCCCGGTGATCGCCGTGACCATGGGCTGCTACGGCTTCTTCATGTCCTGCATCAACGTGTGCAGCGCCCCCGTCCGGCAGTCCCGGATGTCCGCGCGCAACCAGGGCGTGATGCACGCCGCCTTCCGGACCGTCACCTGGGGCGTCATCCCGCTCGCCGCGCTGGTCGGCGGACTCGCCGTCGCGCTGCTCACCGGACCGCTCGGCGTCCTGGACGCCGCCCGCCTCACCATGGCCGGCGGCACCCTGCTGGCCGCCTGCTCCTTCGTCCCCGCGCTCGGCCTCCAGCCGCTGCTGGACGCCGCCGAGCGGGCGAAGAGCACGGCCGCAGTCCCGGCGGAGGCAGTCCCGGCGGAGGCGGTCCCGGCGGAGGAGCCGACGTGAACGACACCGAACTCACCGACCCCACCGGCCGGGTCCTGCTGATCACCGGCACCTCCTCCGGCATCGGCCTGGCCACCGCCCTCGCCGCCGCCCGGGCCGGCTACACCACCGTCGCGACCCTGCGCGCACCCGAGCGCGCCGGGCCGCTGCGGGCCGCCGCCGAGGCCGCCGGGGTCACCCTGGACGTCCACCGGCTGGACGTCACCGACCCCGGCTCGGTCACCGACTGCCTGGCCGCCGTGCAGCGTCGGTACGGGCGGCTGGACGCCGTCGTCAACAACGCCGGCGTCTCCAACTCCGACCCCACCCTGGAGATGTCCACCGACGCGGCGCTGCGCGCCAACCTGGACGTCAACTTCTTCGGCGTCGCCACCGTCAGCCGGGCCGCGCTGCCGCTGCTGCGCGCCGCCGGCGGCCGCCTGGTCACCGTCGGCAGCGTGCACGGCGTGGTCGGCCAGCCCTTCAACGAGGCGTACTGCGCGGCGAAGTTCGCCGTCGAGGGCTTCCTGGAGGCGCTCGCGCCGGTCGCGGCGGCGCACGGGGTCCGGGTCTCGGTGGTGGTGCCGGGCTTCGTCCCGGACACCGGGTTCGGCGTCTTCCCCGACGTCAACCGGGCCACCCTGCACGCCGCCTCGGGCCCGTACGCGGACACCTTCGCCGACTACCTCGACTGGGTCGGCGGCCCGGGCTGGGAGTCGGCCGGCCAACCCGCCCGGGAGGTCGCCGAGGTCGTGCTCCGCACCCTGCGCGAGCCGCGGCCGCCGTTCCGGGTGCCCGCCAACGCCTGGGCCGCCGACTACCTGGCCGCCAAGCTCGCCGACCCCGACGGCTCCGCCGTCCAGACCCTCGCCCGCGGCTGGCTCGGACGGCCCGCGGCCACCCCCGGCTGAGCCCCCCTCCGCCCGCCGCCCGCCTCCTGCCCCCCGTCCCGACCCTCCTCCCGACCCTCCTCCCGACCCCCTCCCGACCCACGGAGTCCCGCCCATGCCCGCCAAACCCCTGGCCGAGCTGATCCGCTTCGCCCGCGCCCACTCGCCCTTCTACGCCGAGCTCTACCGGGAGCTGCCCGAGGGCGCCGACCGGCTCGACCAGCTCCCGGTGATCGACCAGACCGCCTTCTGGGCCGCCAACACCTGGCCCGACAACCGCGTGCTGACCGGCCCGCTCACCGACGCCGGCGTCTACAAGACCGGCGGCACCACCGGCGTCCCCAAGTTCTCCCCCTGGACCCGTGCCGAACACGCCGACTCGGTCACGGCCTTCGGCGCCGGCCTGGTCCGGGCCGGGCTGCGGCCCGGCCACCGGGTGGCCAACCTGTTCATCGCCGGCGAGCTCTACGGCGGCTTCCTCTACATCGAGAACGCCCTGCACCACGCACCGGTCGACAACGTGCGCCTCGGCGTCGGCGGCGCCGCCCCGGACAGCTACATCGCCGACCTGATCACCGGCTTCGGCGTGCACGTCCTGGCCGGCGAGCCGATGAAGCTCAGCGCCGTGGCCGAGTGCCTGGTCGCCCGCGGCGAACGCGCCGACGGCGTCGAACTGCTGCTGTTCGGCGGCGACCTGCTCTTCGCCGACCTGCGCCCGCTGCTCGCCCGGGCCTTCCCCCACGCGGCCGTCGCCTCGGTCGGCTACGCCTCCAACGACGCCGGACTGGTCGGCGCGCCCGTCCCCGGCGACGACGTCCGGGTGCACGAGGCCTTCGCCGACCGCACCGTGGTCGAGCTGCTCGACGAGGTCACCGGCGAGCCCGTCACCACCCCCGGCACGCCCGGCCGCGTCGTGGTCACCAACCTGTTCCGCACCCTGATGCCGATCCTGCGCTACCCCACCGGCGACCGCGCCGCCTGGGTCGACGGCGAGTGCCGACGCTTCCGCCTGCTCGGCCGCACCAGCGAGGGCGCCCGGGTCGGCACCGTCACCCTGCCCACCGAGGAGATCCGCAGCGTGCTGGTCGCCGCCGACCCGGACCGGCACATCGCCGGGATGCAGCTGGTGCAGCGCCGTTGGGACGGCCGCGACGGGGTCATCCTGCGGCTCGGCCACATCGGCCAGCCGCCGCCCGCCGACCTCGCCGACCTGTCCGACCGGCTGGTCGACGCCGTCCACCGGGCCCTGCCGCTCTACCCGTCCGAGGCCGCCCTCGGCAGCATCCACCCCCTCACGGTGGAGTGGGTGCCGCGCTCCGAGCTGGTCACCAACCCGCGGACCGGCAAGCTCCAGCAGGTCCTGGACGAGCGGCCCCGGGAGTAGGGAGCGGAGGGTGGGTGATGACGCACTGTCAGCACCCTGTCGGTGCCCCGCCGGTGCTGGCAGCGGTCTGTCCGTGTCCTGTGGGTGGCGCTGCGCAGTCTGGTCCACGACAGCAGCGCCGAACCCACCGGAGGCACCACCGTGACCACCACCGTGACGACCACCCCCCTTCCGCTCGACTCCCCGGCGCACCCCGGCGCCACCGGACCCCGGGCCTCGGTCCTGGTCTCCGGCGCCGGCATCGCCGGCACCGCACTCGCCTACTGGCTCCAGCGCTACGGCTTCCGCGTCACCGTCGTGGAGCGCGCCCCCGGCCTGCGCGGCGGCGGTCAGGCCGTGGACATCCGCGGCAACGCCCTGGAGGTCGTCGACCGGATGGGCCTGCTCGCGGAGGTCCGGTCCCGCCGGACCGGCCTGCGCGGCATGTCCCTGGTCGACGGGGACGGCCGCGAGCTGCGCCGCACCACCGAGTGGACGGCCAGCGGCGGCCCGGTCGGCGGCCCCGACGTGGAGATCCTGCGCGACGAACTGGCCGAGCTGATCGCCGGGGCCGCCGGGCCGGGCGTCGAGTACCGCTTCGACGACAGCATCGACACCCTCGTCCAGCACGGCGACGGCGTCCAGGTCCGCTTCCGCAGCGGCGAGGAGCGCTCCTTCGACCTGGTCGTCGGCGCCGACGGCCTGCACTCCCGGACCCGCCGCCTGGTCTTCGGCCCCGAGGACGACTACCTGCACCCCGTCGGCAGCTACGTCGCAGGCTGGACCGTCCCCAACCACCTCGGCCTCGACCGCTGGGAGATCGCCCACGAGGGCGCGGACGGCCACGGCTGCCTGGTGATGACCGTCCGCGGCAACACCGAACTGCGGGTCTTCGTCACCTTCTCCACCGACGAGCCGCTCGACCGGATGCTGCCCCGGGACCGCGCCGAGCAGCGCGAGCTGGTCGCCGGGCGCGCCGCCCACCTGCGCTGGGAGGTGCCGCGCTTCCTGGCCGGGATGTGGGAGACCGAGGCCTTCCACTACGACGTCGTGGCCCAGATCCGGATGGACCGCTGGTCCCACGATCGGGTCGCCCTGCTCGGCGACGCCGGGTACTGCTGCTCCCCGTTCACCGGCCAGGGCACCAGCATGGCGCTGACCGCCGCCTACGTCCTGGCCGGGGAACTCCACGCGGCCGGCGGCGACCACCGCACCGCCTTCCCCGCCTACGAGCGGCGGCTGCGCGGCCACGTCGCGGCCAACCAGGCCATCCTCGACCTGACCCGCGACCGCTACGGGGCCGACGCCTCGCTGCTCGGCGGCCCGGACACCGACGGCGCCCCCGGCTTCGACCGGCCCGGCGTGGAGCTGGAGGCGGCCTTCCGGGCCGCCACCGCCTTCGACCTGCCCGACTACGCCTGACCTCCCGGCACCAGGGCGTCTAGAGCAGGCAGCGGCCGATCACCAGTTCCGGCCGGATCCGGATCCGGACCACGTCCGGGGCGGTCGCCGTCCCCGGGCGGACCTGGGCACGGCCGAGGACGGTGACGAACCAGCCGGAGCCGTCCCGGCCGTCCACCTCGTCGGCCTCGAAGGCGATCACCGCGCCGTCCACCGCCCGGGCCAGCTCGGAGTCGGCGGGCGCGGAGACCAGCACGCCGCCGGGCGCGAGCCGGAAGGTCACCGGCAGGACGGCCGGAAGGGCGTCGACGGTGTAGACCACCCGCCCGACGGGGGCCCGGCCCAGCAGCTGCAGCGCCCGCCTCCGGTCGAGTTCGCGGGGCCCGGACGGGTCCGAGCGGTGGACGGGGTCGGACGGCGCGGGCCGGGGGGACGGGACGTGATCGCGGTTCATGCGAGCGATGCTCACCCGGGGCCGGGCCCGGTCACGAGGGCCGATGGTCCCGCCGAGGGGCCCGCCCCGGGCAGGTCGTCAGCCCCGGGCGGGTCGTCAGCCCCGGCCGAAGCGCAGCGGCGACGCCGAGGCGGCGGCGGCCGACTGCCGCAGCTCGGTGGCGATCAGCGCCGCCTGCACCCGCCGCTCCACCCCGAGCTTGGCCAGCAGCCGGGACACGTGGTTCTTCACCGTCTTCTCCGCGAGGTAGAGCCGCTCACCGATCTGCCGGTTGGTCAGGCCCTCCCCGATCAGCGCCAGCACCTCCTGCTCGCGCGCCGTCAGCGCCGGTCCGGCGGTCACCGGCCGGGCGGGCTCGGCGTCGCTGCGCAGCCGGTTCAGCAACCGGGTCGCCGCGCCGGGGTCGAGCATCGACCGGCCGGAGGCCACGGTACGGACGGCGGCGACCAGGTCGGTACCGCTGATCTGCTTCAACACGTACCCGGCGGCGCCCGCCATCACGGCGTCCAGCAGCGCCTCCTCGTCGTCGAAGGAGGTCAGCATCAGACAGGCCAGGTCGGGCATCCGCGACCGCAGTTCACGGCAGACGGAGACCCCGTCGCCGTCCCCGAGCCGGACGTCCAGCACCGCCACGTCGGGCCGCAGCGCGGGCACCCGGACGAGGGCCTGCTCGGCCGTCGCGGCTTCCCCGACGACCTCCAGGTCCGGTTCGCCGTCCAGCAGGTCGTGCACCCCGCGGCGCACCACCTCGTGGTCGTCCAGCAGGAACACCCGGACCGGCGCCGAAGCCCCGACGCCCTCCACCTCGGTCGCCATCACGCGGTTTCCACCTTCGTCACCCCCGCACACTCCCGGCGGGGCCCACCGCATCATCCCCCGCCACCCCCCGGCGGCCCAGGGCCCAACGGCCCCATTCGCCCGTCACCGTCACCGTCCTCGGCTCCGTCCCCCGTCCCTCCGCCGTCCCGGGACGTCCCGCGCTGGTGGGACGTCCGGCCCGCTGTTTGGCTGATGACCGCCCGCCCGGACTCCGTACCGGGCCGATCGGAGAAGGAACCCCGTGATGCGGACGAAGCTCGCCCTCAGGACCACCCTGGCCCTCGCCACCGCGGCCGTGACCCTCACCCTGGCCGCCCCGGCCCAGGCCTCGACCGGCGCCTCCTACATCGGCGACGGCTACCCGAACGGCTACAACTCCGTCCACTGCGTGCAGACGATCCTCAACGACTGGGTCGCCAACGTGGTGGGCGACTCGGGCGCCCGGGTGCAGGAGGACGGCATCTGGGGCCCGAAGACCAAGGCCCTGGTGGTCCGTTACCAGACGGTCCAGAGCCACAGCAACCCGAGCGTCGTCCCGGACGGCATCGTGGGCAGGATCACCGGCGACATCATGATCTACAGCAACACCCAGCCCTGCTACAAGTACATCCCGACCATGTACTGATCCCACCGAACCCGTCCGGCCAGTGCCGCCCCCTTCCGGCACGGGCCGGACGCCGTCGTCGGCAGCGCGGCCCTGACGACCGCTCAGCGCTCCCGGCGGACGGCCTCTCAGCGGCCCTGCCGCCGGGCGTTCCCCAGGCCCACCAGCAGGAAGGCCAGCGCCACGCCTGCCCCGCCGACCGCCGCGAGGGCCGCCTTCGCGGCCGACCCGCCGCCGTCGGTGAGCAGGATCGACACCGCGGCCGGCACGGCCACGGCGGTGCCCACCAGCAGCCAGCCCGCCAGGGCGACGGCCGACGGGCGGCCGCTCCGCGGCACCGGCCCGGCGTCGAGCGCGGCCCAGCGGGCCGCGGTCTCCCGCCGCTCCCCGCGCCGGTCCCGCAGCGCCCGCACCCGCAGGACCGTGCCGCCGACCAGCCCGGCCAGGGCCACCTGGGCGGCGGGGCGCCAGTCGGGCCAGGCGAGCAGCAGTCCACCGGCCAGCGCGAGTGCGGCCCACCAGAGCACGCAGGCGGCCGCCGCGGTGCGGGTAGAGCGGGGCCGGTCGGCGCCGGCCTGGAGGTCGGCGATGGCGGGCAGGTACCAGACGCAGCCGCTCGCGGTGAGCGCGGCGGTGCCGATGGCGAGGACGGTGTGGGTCATGGCCGGCCTTCCGGTGTCGCAAGGGGAGTGACGGAGGGTGGGAGGAGGAGCCGTCCCCGCCCGCCCGGGGGCAGCGACGCGGGCGGGGACGGCGTTCGGGGGGCTGGGAGTGCCGTGTGGATCGGGCTTCAGCCGTCGAGGGACGAGGCCCGGGCCCGTTCGACCCGGCTCAGCGGCCGGTCGTACTTCACCGGCTCCACGTCGCCCAGGTGCGGCGCCGGCTTCCCGCTGTGCACCAGGACGTCCCGGGCCGCGATGTCCGGGTGGTGGAGGTCGAAGGCCGGGGATTCGGAGCGGATCCGGGGCAGCTTGACGAAGTTGTGCCGGGGCGGCGGGCAGGAGGTGGCCCACTCCAGCGAGCGGCCCCAGCCCCACGGGTCGTCCGAGGTGACCTTCTCGCCGTACTTGGCGGTCTTCCAGACGTTGTAGAGGAACGGCAGGATCGACAGGCCGAGCAGGAACGACCCGATGGTCGAGACGGTGTTCAGGGTGGTGAACCCGTCCGAGGCCAGGTAGTCGGCGTAGCGGCGCGGCATGCCCTCGGCGCCCAGCCAGTGCTGGACCAGGAAGGTCGTGTGGAAGCCGACGGTGAGCGTCCAGAAGGTGATCCGGCCGAGCCGCTCGTCGAGCTTCTTGCCCGTCATCTTGGGCCACCAGAAGTGGAAGCCGGCGAACATCGCGTACACCACCGTGCCGAACAGCGTGTAGTGGAAGTGGGCGACGACGAAGTACGAGTCGGAGACGTGGAAGTCGATCGGCGGGGCGGCGAGCAGCACGCCCGTCAGCCCGCCGAACAGGAAGGTGACCAGGAAGCCGACCGTCCAGAGCATCGGCGTCTCGAAGCTCAGCGAGCCCTTCCACATGGTGCCGACCCAGTTGAAGAACTTCACACCGGTCGGGACCGCGATCAGGAAGGTCATGAAGGAGAAGAACGGCAGCAGCACCTGCCCGGTGACGTACATGTGGTGCGCCCACACCGTGACCGAGAGCCCGGCGATCGCGATGGTGGCCGCGATCAGGCCGGAGTAGCCGAACATCGGCTTGCGGCTGAACACCGGGATGACCTCGGAGACGATCCCGAAGAAGGGCAGCGCCAGGATGTACACCTCGGGATGCCCGAAGAACCAGAACAGGTGTTGCCACAGCATCGCCCCGCCGTTGGCCGGGTCGAAGACGTGCGAGCCGAACTTGCGGTCGCACTCCAGCGCGAGCAGTGCGGCGGCCAGCACCGGGAAGACCAGCAGCACCAGCACCGAGGTCAGCAGCACGTTCCAGCAGAAGATCGACATCCGGAACATGGTCAGGCCGGGCGCGCGCATGCAGATGATCGTGGTGATGAAGTTGACCGCGCCGAAGATGCTGCCGAAGCCGGAGAGCGTCACGCCCATGATCCACATGTCCGAGCCGACGCCCGGCGAGTGGACGGCGTCGGAGAGCGGCGCGTAGAGGAACCAGCCGAAGTCGGCGGCCCCCTGCGGGGTGGCGAAGCCCGCCGCGGCGATCAGCGAGCCGAACATGAACAGCCAGTAGGAGAGCATGTTCAGGCGCGGGAACGCCACGTCGGGGGCGCCGAGTTGCAGCGGCATGATCCAGTTCGCGAAGCCGGTGAACAGCGGCATCGCGAACAGCAGCAGCATCACCGAGCCGTGCATGGTGAAGGCCTGGTTGAACTGCTCGTTGGAGAGGATCTGCGTTCCGGGCCGGGCGAGTTCGGCGCGCATGACCAGCGCGAGGATGCCGCCGATCAGGAAGAACGCGAACGAGGACACCAGGTACATGGTGCCGATCGTCTTGTGGTCGGTGGTGGTCAGCAGCCTGACCACGGCCGAGCCGGGTCGGCGGGGCCGAACCGGCCCTGCCGACAGGGGCGTTGGCGGTGGGGTCGGGTCGCCCTGTGCCTGGGTGGCGCTCAAGGACGCGCTCCTTCGGAACGTCGTGCGAATGGATGGCGATCCATGATCCGAACGCACGCCCCGTGCACCCCAGGGCCGTTGGGCCCGCCCGCCCGGGGCCGCTGGGCCCGAGTTCCCGGCCGCGGCCGGGACCTCCCGACCGGGACCCGGGCCGGGACCCGGGCGGATTCAGCCCCTCAGCCCCTCAGCCCCTCAGCCGGGCGAGCTGTCCGCGCTCCAGCGCCGCGTACACCGTGCCGTCCGGGTCGACGGCGATCCCGTGCGGCTCGGCGCCCCGGCCGGGGATGGTGTGGCCGTCCAGCCGCCCGTCGGGGGTGAGCACGCCGATCCGGCCGGCGGCCCACTCGGTGAACCAGAGCCGCCCGTCCGGGCCGGCGGTGATCGCGTGCGGCCTGGCATCCCGGTCGGCCAGCGGGTACTCCGTCACCTCCCCGTCCACGGTGATCCGCCCGACCAGCCCGCCGCCGATCCCGACGTACCAGAGCGCGCCGTCCGCGCCGGCGGTGATCCCGACCGGCGCGGTGCCCGCGGTGGGGAGCCGGTGGACGGTCACGTCGCCGTCGGTGCTCACCCGGGCGATCGCGTCGGCCTGGTTGAGCGCGCACCACAGCGCGCCGTCCGGCCCGGCGGTGATGTGCGCCGGCATCGCCCCCTCCACGGGCAGCGGGTACTCCGCCACCTCCCCGTCCACGGTGATCCGCCCGACCACGTCGGCGTTGACCTCGGTGAACCAGAGCGCCCCGTCCGGCCCGGTGACGATCCCGCCCGGCCCGACGCCGATCGCCGACAGCGCGAAGGAGGAGACCTCGCCGTCCACCGTGATCCGGCCGATCCGGCCGACGTTCATCTCGGCGAACCAGAGCGCGCCGTCCGGGCCGGCGGTGATCACCGACGGCGCGCAGCGCGGCGCGCCGAGCCCGAACCGCCGCACCGAGCCGTCCGGCGCCAGCCGCCCGATCTCCCCGGCGTGGACGAGCGTGAACCACACCCCGCCGTCGGGCCCCACCGTGATCCCGTACGGCCCGTCCCCCGCCTCGGCCACATCGATCAGTTCCACCCGCGCCCCTCTCAAACTATCGCGACCGTTGTCGCGTTAGTGATGCTCGCATGCCCGTCCCGCCCCGGGCAACCGATTTCACCCCGGTTCGGAGCCCAGCCCCCGCAACACCGAGATCACGCCCATCCCCGCCGCGCAGACCGGCACCGCCAGCAGGGCGCCGAGGATGCCCGCGATGCCGGAACCGGCCACCACGGCGACCATGATGGTCGCCGGGTGCAGCTCGACCGTCCGGCTCTGGATGATCGGCTGGAGGATGTTGCCCTCGATCATCTGCACCGTCAGCACCACCCCGAGCGCCCACAGCGCCGTGCCCAGGCCGCCGTCGGCGAGGGCCACCAGCACCGCGACGGTGCCGGACAGGAAGGCGCCCACGAAGGGGATGTACGCCCCCATGAAGACCAGCGCCCCCAGGCCCGGGGCGCCGGGGACGCCCAGGGCGAGCAGGCCGACGGTGATGAAGCCCGCGTCGATCAGGGCGATCAGGGTGGTGCCGCGCATGAAGCCGGCCATCGCCTCGAAGGCCCGCTCGGCGCAGGCCACCACCGTCTCGGCGCCGCGCCCGGGCAGGTGGGCGCGGATGCTGTCGCCGGTGCGGTGGCCGTCCCGCAGGAAGAAGAACACCAGGGCCAGGGCCAGCACCGCGCCGGTGATCAGCTGGGTGAGCAGGCCGAGGCCGGACAGCACGCCGTTGGTCAGCGTCGAGACCAGCGAGTTGGTCTCGCCCTTGGCGTCGGCCAGCGCGTGCTCGACCTTCGCCCCGAACGGCCCCAGCCACTCGGCCAGCCGGCGGCCGGCCGCCGGGAGCGAGCCGGCGATCTGCGGGGCGCTGTGCACCAGGGAGTTGACCAGCAGGACGATCACCCCGGCCACCGCCGCGACCAGCAGCACGCAGGTCAGCCCGGCCGCCAGGCTCCGGCTGACGCCCCGCCGGACCATCCAGGGCACCACCGGGTACAGCAGCGAGGCCCCCAGCAGCGCCAGGACGAACGGCACGGTCGCGGCCCGCAGCTCGACCAGCGCGAACACCACCAGCGAGCCCACGGTGATCAGCAGGATCACCGCCACCGACCAGGCGGCCGCCTGCCGCACGGCGGGCGGCAGCATCAGGTACGGCCTGCGGTGGTCGGGCGGGCCACCGGACGGCCCAGTGGACGGACCAGCGGGCGGGCCACCGGACGGGCGCTCCACGGACACGGCCACCTCCGCCGGGATCGTCATCGGGTCCGGCGGCGACGAGTCCGGACCCGACCCAGCTCAGCAGAGAATCTGACGATCCGCCCGTTCTACGCCCCGCCGGCCGCCTCGATCCGCACCGGTCCGCGCGGGCCACCGGCCGCGCCGGCGAAGGCCAGCACCCGCTCCGCCTCGGCCTCCGCCGCCACGCGGTCCGCCCGCGCCAGCCGGACGAACGGCTCGACGACCACACCCTCCGCCGGCCCCGCGTACCGCCACGTCCCGGCGACCAGCCCGTCCACCAGCAGGGTGCCGAGCACCAGGCCGTTCCGGGTCATCACCCGGTCCTTGTACCGCTCCGGCAGCACCCGGCTCCGGTCGGCGTGCGAGAGCAGCAGGTTGTCGAAGGGCGCGACCAGCCGCACCGGCGCCGGGACGTCCGGGTCCGGCCGGGGCGCCCCGGGCAGGTCGTACAGCACCCGGTCCCGCTCGTCCCGGAAGGTGAGCAGCTGCGGCGCGAGCCGCCGCAGCACCGGGCCGAGGCCGCCGAGGCCGGACCACTTCCGCAGGTCCGCCGCACTCGCCCGGCCGAAGGCGGCCAGGTAGCGCAGCACCAGCCCGCCCAGCCGGTCCGACCCGTCCGACCCGTCCGGCCCGTTCGAGCCCCCCGGCCCGTCCGGCGAGGGCGACGGGTCCAGCGGGCGGCCGAGCCAGGCCTCGGCGGTGGTGTGGGCGGCCGGGCCGCTGCGCCCCCACAGCCCGCGCGGCGGCACCTGGACCAGCGGCAGCAGGCAGCGCGCGGCCTGGGCCAGCGCGGCCGGGTCGCGGTCCGGGCGGGTGGCGGCCAGCAGCGTGCCGAGCTGCTGGAAGGTGCGCGGCTCCCGCTCGACCAGCGTGCGGGCCTCGGCGGCGAGCGCGGCCGGGTCGAGCCCGGCGAGCCGTCGGCCGTAGGTGGTGCGCAGCGCCTGGTCGAGGACGGGCTGGAGCAGCGGGCGCAGGGCCAGGCAGTCCTGGGCGGTGACCAGGTGGATGGTGCCGCGCTGGAGCGCGATCCGGACCGCCGCCCGCCGGTCGAGCAGGTCGCTCAGCCCGTCCGGGGTGAAGTCGTCCAGCCGGGAGAGCAGCCCGAGGTAGGGCGGCTGCGGTGCGGCCTGGGCCTGGAGTCCGACGAGGTGGTGGACGACCTCGGCGGGTGGCCGGTCGGTGCGGGCGAGCAGGTGCTGGCGGGCCAGCAGGGCGCGGCCCAGGGCCCGGGGGCCGAGCACCCGGGGGCCGGGCACCGTCACCGGCGGCCGTCCAGGACCGAGCGCAGTACGGAGATCCGGTTGGTGGTGATGGAGGCGGCCCCGGTGTCGCGCAGTCGGCGCATGGTGCGGCGCAGGTCGGCGGTCCAGGTGGAGACGGCCAGCCCCTCGTCGGCGGCGGCCCGGACGAAGTCGGGGGTGACCAGGCCGAACGGCGGGTTGAGGAAGCGCGGGCGCAGGTCGCGCAGCAGCGCGGGGGCGGGCATCCGCGGCTGCTTCCAGGTGAGCGCGATCTCGGCGTCGGGGCTGAGTGCGCGGACGGCGAGCATCGCGGTGGCGGGCCCGCAGAAGGCGACCAGGTCCTCGGCGCCCTGTCCGGTGACGACGGACCAGGTGGCGGCGGCCGGGCCGGGCTCGTCGAGGTCGATGAGCAGTCGGGGGCCGTCGGCCGCGGCGACGGCCTTGATCGCCTCGGCGAGGGTGGGGACGGCCAGGTCGCCCTGGCGCAGCTCGGCGAGCTGCTCGGTGGTGACCCGGCCGATCGAGCGCGGGTCGCCCCAGAGGCGTTCGAGGGTGGTGTCGTGCAGCAGCACGGGCACCCGGTCTCGGGTGAGCTGGACGTCCACCTCGACGGCGTCGGCGCCGGCGGCGAGCGCGGACTCCACCGAGGGCAGGGTGTTCTCGCGGTGGCGGTACGGGTCACCGCGGTGGGCGACGGCGAGGACCGGGCGGCGGTCGGCGGGGGCGGGAACGGAGGCGGAGGCCGCGGTGGGGATGCTCATCGGATCTTTCCGGAAAGCCAGGGGGTGAGGTCGTGGACGCCGAGGGCCTCGCGGTAGCCGGACTCCCCGGGGACGGTGACGATCAGCGTGCTGGACGGCGGGAAGGTGCGGACCTTGACATGCACCAGGCCGGACCAGACCGAGTTCAGGAAGGCCGGGACGCTGTCGCGCGGGACGTCGAAGGCGATGCCCTCCACGGTGACGGCGGCCTCGTCGTGGGTGAACAGCCGGACGGCGGTGTGCGGGCTGCCGTCGAACTCGAGCAGGGCCTCGTGCGGGATGGCGCCCGGTTCGTCGTCCTGGCCGACCAGCCCGGCGAAGGTCCGGTCGCTGCCGATGTCGTGCTGGGCGCGGACGGTGCGGCCGTGCCGGGCGGCGACCGCCTCGATCGCCAGGACGGCGGCCTGGGTGGTCGGCAGGTTCGGGTGGTTCATCCGGGCCTTTCGTTCAGCAGACCGGCACTAGCGCCGTTCGATCATCACATTGGTCGACTTGATGACCGCAGTCGCGGGTGCGCCCGGGACCAGGTTCAGCTCCTCCGCCGCGTCCCGGCTGATCAGCGACACCACCCGGAACGGCCCGGCCTGCACCTCCACCTGGGCGGCCACGTCGCCGAGCCGCACCTCGGTGACGATCCCGGGGAAGCGGTTGCGCGCCGAGGAGGGGCGCCCCTCGGCCTCGGCGTTCTCCGGCCGGGCCAGCTCCCGCGCGAAGGCGGCGAGTTCGGCGCCGGGGATGATCCGGTGCCCGTGCTCGTCCCGCACCGCGGCGAGCCTCCCGGCGTCCACCCAGCGCCGCATGGTGTCCGCGCTGACACCGAGCAGCGCGGCCGCCTCGCCGATCCGGTACGGGTTGACCGGCACCTCGGGCTGGCCCATGTACGACTCCTGACGGTGGTTCGAGCTACGGGGTACGCGCCCCCGGTGGGTTTCGCGCCCCCGGCGGCCATCCTGCCGTACCGGGGACGCGGACGGAAAACAGACCTACGGCTCGCCGAAGAGGTCCCGCCGTACGGCGTCCCCGGCGGTGAGCACCGCCCCGGCGAGGACGGCGCCGCCGCCCGCCGTACCGGCCCGCACCTCGGTGCGCAGCGGGGAGAGCCGGGCGAGGCAGCGCTCCACCCGGCGGGCCAGTTCGGCGCCGCCGGCCCGGCCGATCTCGCCGCCGAGCACCACGCAGCCGGGGTCGAGCACCACGCAGACGCTGGCCGCGCCGAGCGCGATCCGTTCGGCCAGCTCGTCCAGGAAGGCCGCACCCGCCGCCCCGCCGGCCAGGGCGGCGCGTACGACGGCTTCGGCGGCGGCCGCGTCGTCGGCCGGGCCGACGGGCAGCCCGTGGGCGCGGGCCAGCGCGCACAGAGCGGCGCTGCCGACCAGGCCGTGGAAGCCGCCCTCGCAGCTGTCGGCGCTGGGCAGGCCGGTGGCGCCGGGGACGGGCAGGAAGCAGATCTCGCCGGTGCCGCCGGAGAAGCCGCGGCGCAGCCGCCCGTCGAGGATGACGGCGGCGCCGACGCTGTGGCCGAGCCACATCAGCACGAAGGTGTCGCGGTCGCGGGCGGCGCCGACCCGGTACTCGGCCCGGCCGGCCAGGTTGACCTCGTTCTCCAGGATCACCTCGGTGTCGGGCAACTCCCGTAGTGCGGCGAGGAGTTCGGCATGCCAGCGGGGGAGCTGGCCGGTGCTGTGCAGCCGGCCGGTGGCGGGGTCGACCAGGCCGGGGGCGCCGACGGCGACGGTGTGCAGCCGCTCGACGCCGGCGCCGCGCGCGGTCTCCCGCAGGGTGCGGACGATCGCCGCGGCGGTGTCCTGGGGCCCGTCGGCCTCGACGGGGATCTCGGCGGTGCCGAGGGTGCGCCCGGCGAGGTCCGCGACGACCAGGCTGACGCCGCCCTCGCGGACGTCGAAGGCGGCGATGTGGGCGCGGGAGGCGACCAGCGCGTAGAGCCTCGCGTTGGGGCCGCGCCGCTGTTCGCCGCGTTCGCCGACGACGGCGACCAGGCCGGTGCGCTGGAGGCGGTCGAGCAGGTCGGCGACGGTCGGCCGGGAGAGGCCGGTGAGGTCGCGCAGCTCGGTCGCGGTCAGGGGGCCCTGTTCGAGCAGGAGGTTGAGCGCCAGCCGGTCGTTGATGGCCCGGGCGGTGCTCGGCGTGGCCGTACGCACGGTGGTCATGGCGGATCATCCTTCCAGAGTGTTTCTATCAGGGTCCCTTCCTGATAGTTTATCGACCACCAGGACCGGGAGGGAACCGCAGCATGACCGCCACCAGTCTCGAACCACTCTCCGAACCACACCGCGCCCGCCGGAGCATCGCGCTGGTCTTCGGCGTGCACGGCGCCGTCGGCGGCACCTTCGTCACCCGTATCCCGTGGATCCAGGACCGCCTGAACCTCTCCCCCGGGCAGCTCGGCCTCGCCCTGGTGATGCCCGCCATCGGCTCCTCCCTCGCGATGCCGCTGGCCGGGCGCGTCGTCCACCGCTACGGCGGCCGGGCGGCGGTCCGCGGACTGCTCTCGCTCTGGTGCCTGGCCCTCACCCTGCCCGCGCTCGCCCCCTCGCTGCCCGCCCTGTGCGCGGTGCTGCTGGTGTACGGCGCCACGGCCGGCACGGCGGACGTCGCGATGAACGCCCAGGGCGTGGAGATCGAGCAGCGCCTCGGCCGTTCGGTCATGTCCGGACTGCACGGGATGTGGAGCGCGGGCGGCCTGGTGGCCTCCGGCTTCGGCATCCTGGCCGCCCACCTCGCCCTGGACGCCCGGCTCCAGCTGGCCGTCACCGCCCTCGTGCTGCTCGCCCTCGCCCAGCCGGTCTGCCGCGGACTGCCCGACCTCCGCTCCCCCGAGGAGTCCGAGGCCCCGCCGCGCTTCGCCCTGCCGCCGCGCAGCTCGCTGGTGATCGGCCTGGTCGGCTTCTGCGCGGTGTTCGGCGAGGGCGCCTCGATGGACTGGAGCGGCGTCTACCTCAAGGACGTCACCGGCGCCTCGGCCACCGTGGCCGCCGCCTCGTACACCGCCTTCGCGTTCACCATGGCGGTCAGCCGCCTGGCCGGCGACGCGGTGGTCCGCCGCCTCGGCGCCGTCCGCACCAGCCGCCTGAGCGGGGCCGTCGCCACCCTGGGCGGCGTGCTGGTGGTGGCCGCCGACACCCCGGCACTGGCCGTCCCGGGCTTCGCCCTGATCGGCATCGGCGTCGCGGTGATCGTCCCGCTGGCCTTCGCGGCCGCCGGCCGGATCGGCAACAACCCCAGCCAGGCCATCGCGGGCGTCGCCACCGTCACCTACACCTCCGGCCTGATCGCCCCCGCCGTCATCGGCGCCCTCGCCCAGGCCACCTCCCTCACCGTCTCCTTCGGCCTGGTCACCCTGCTCGCCCTCGCCCTCCTGCTGAGCGCCGGCGCCCTGCGCCGGGCCGAGCCGAACTCCGCCGGGGAGAACGTGACCGGGCTGCCGCCGGAGAACGCCTCCGGGAAGGACCTCTCGACGATCTGACGGGGATTCCCGAGCCGGGCCCTACGGCCCGGACGCCGCGCCGCCACCCCACCGACCCGCCACCCGGGGCGAAATCCCTTTGCCCGGGCGGGCGTTGCGGGCCGACACTGGGACCGTGCTCGGATTCGTCAGAACTGACAACGAAGCCCTGGTCGCCTGCCTGGGCGACCCACAACGCACCGTGGCCGCGTACCGGGAGCTGCTCCGGCGCGGGGCGGACGCGCTCGAAGCCATCCGGGCCGGCCTGGCCGACGACCGCGCGGCCGTCCGGGAGGGCTGCTGCCGACTCCTGGACCACCTCGTCGACACCGACTCCATGGGCCGGCTGATCACCATGGCCGACGACCCGGACCCCGAGGTCAGGATCGCCGCGTTCCACGCCCTGGCCTGCGACCGCTGCAAGGACGACGCCTGCGCGCCGGGCGCGGGCCTGGTCCTCGAACCCGCCCTCCGCCACCTCGCCGACGACCCGGACCCTCGGGTCCGGTCGCGGGCCGCCGAGCTGGTCGGCAAGTTCGTCCACACCGACGCCCGCGCCGCCGACGCCCTGACGGCCGCCCGCACCGGGGACCGCAGCCCGGCCGTCCGGAAGAAGGCGGGGTGGTACGCCCCGGGCGGGCCGATCCACCGGCGGACCGCCCCGCGCACCCCGGACCGGCCCGTGGCGGGGACCGGCTAGGCTCGGCCCGTGCCCGCAGCCCTGACCACGCCCGCCGACTCCGCCGAAGCGGTCGAACCCGCCGAAGCCGCCGAGGCCGCGGAGGCCGCCGAACGGGCCCCGGGCCGCTCGCCCTGGTGGCGGTTCGGCCTGCTGGTGGTCCTGCTGGGGGCGTGCGCCGGGTCGCTGCTGCTGTGGAGCCCGACGGACCTGCTCTCCGGCGGCCTGGCGGACCGGCTGCCCGGCTACTGGTTCGCCCCGCTGTTCGCCCTGGTCTACGCCGTCGGCACGCTCGCCTTCGTCCCGCGCCCCGCACTGAACGCCGTGGCCGGCCTACTGCTGGGCATCCAGCAGGGCGTGCTGCTCGCCGTGCTCGGCACCACCCTGGGCGCGGCGCTGGCCTTCGGGCTCGGCAGGGGCCTGGGCCGGGAGGCACTCAGGCCGTACCTGCGCGGCAAGGTGCTCGGCGCCCTCGACCAGCGCTTCACCGACCAGGGCTTCCGCAGCGTCCTGGTGCTGCGGCTGCTCCCCGGCCTGCCCTTCCAGGCCGGGAACTACGGCGCCGCCTTCTCCGGGGTCCGCTTCCTCCCCTTCCTCCTCGCCACCGCGATCGGCGTGGTCCCGACCACCGCCGTCTACGTGACGGCCGCCGCCAGCGCGGACCAGCCCGGCTCGGCGGCCTTCCTGGTCTCGGCCGGGGTGATCGCCCTGCTGGTGCTCGGCAGCCTGGTCGGCGCCTGGCGGGCCTACGCGGCCCGCCGTCGTCCGCGTACCGACTGACCCCTTCTCCGGTAAACCATGAGATTTACAACATGACGGAGCGTCACCGCCCACGGCGAGCCCGCTTCGCTCCGTAGTTAGTGCACGGACACACGTCCGTTTTGCTCACCCTTGCCCCGCTGTGCACCCTGTTGATCTAGCCGAATTGCCCGTGCCATTGTCGACCGGCCGGGGGGCGAAGCCTTTCGGCTGTTCATGCACGAACGGAAAGGCAGCAATTCATGAAGTCGAAGAAGTCGAAGGCCGTCTCCCTGCTCATCGGCGGGGCCGCCATGGCCATCCCGCTGCTGGGCGTCAACACCGTCAACGCCCCGCAGGCGAGCGCGATGACCTTCGACCCCAACGCCTGCCTGGACCTCTCCCAGGTCCAGAAGTGCGAGAACGGCGCCCTGTGGGGATTCGTCCGCCCGCAGGGGCCGACCCAGGACCCGTGCGGAATGCCCTGGCGGGCCGTGAAGGTCGGCAACTGCTAGGAGTCGATCCCGGCGCGCGGATCATCGTTCCGTGCACGAATTCCGGAATGCGACCGGGCGCCCGGTGAGCCGCGGGCGGGGAGCGCCCCCGCCCGCGGTGCCCGGCCGGTCGTCCCGGTCGGTCGTCCCGGTCAGTCGTCCTGGTCCTCGCCCTGGTCGTCGCCGTCGTCCGACCGGCTGCCGGTCGGACGGGCGAAGGCCTGGGAGCCCTCGGCCGCCGGGGCGTCGGTACCGGCGACCAGGTTGCCGCTGGTCGATTCGAACACCAGGGTGTTCCCGGCGGCGGACACGAACGGGGCGTTGGAGGAGCCGTTGCCGGCCGAGCCGTCCGGCGCGGTGGTGACCCGCTTGGTGCGGCCGGTGCGCAGGTCCTGGCGGTAGACGTCCCAGCCCGGGTGCTGGGGGCCCGGCACCAGGTTGTCGGCGGCGGAGTCGAAGTAGAGCCAGCGGTTGTCGGCGGTGATCGAGCCGTGCCCGGAGGAGCCGACCGAGGTGGTCCCCGGCAGGCCGCCGCTCACCTTCCGCACGGCGCCCGTCCGCAGGTCCCGGACGTGCAGCACGGTGTGATACCGGTGGCCGCCGGTGGAGCCGCCCGGCTCGGGCAGGGAGTAGACGGCGTACCGGCCGTCCGGGCTGACGGTGGCGTCGAAGTCCGCGTCGGCGACCTTGCCGTCGACATCGTAGCTGGCGGGCGTGAGCTTCCCGGAGGCCGCGTTCCAGGTGTAGTAGACGGCGCTGGTCGGCCGGGCCAGGGCCAGCTCCGGCGCAGCGGCGGGGGCGGTGGGGGCCGCCGGGGCGGGGGTCGACCCGGTCGGCAGCAGCTCGGAGAGCGAGCCGAAGCCGATGGTGCGCCCGTTCGCGCTGATGGTCGGACGGAAGGAGGTGCTCTCGCCCGGCTTGCCGGCCGTGTCCCGGGAGATCAGCCGGGTGGTGTGGGTCCGGCGGTCGGTGAGGTAGACGTTGATCTTCCAGGTGTACGGCCTGGCCAGCGAGGGCGCGGCCCCGATCCCGGCCCCGGCCCCGGCTCCGGGCGCGGGGTCCACCACGGTCGGGTCGAGGTCCGTCCGGGAGGACACGTAGACCACGTACCGGCCGTCGGCGCTGATCTGCGGCGCGTAGGAGGCGTGGAACTGGTCGGTGTCGGTGGCCGTGAGCCCGCCGCTGACCAGCTCGGTGCGGCCGGTCCTGCGGTCCCGGAGGTACACCTCGGTGCGGCCCTTGACCTGCATGCCGGGCACCACGTTGTCGGCGTTGCTCTCGAAGGCGACGTAGCGGCCGTCGGCGTTGATCGCGGCCTGGTCGGTCCAGCCGTTCAGCGCCTCGCCCGAATCGGAGAGGTTGACCCGCTCGGTGCGGCCGGTGCGCAGGTCCCGCAGATAGGCGTCGCGCCCGCCCACGGTGGGCTGGGGCACCAGGTTCTTGGCCCAGGAGGTGAACAGGGCGTAGCGGCCGTCCGCGCTGACCCCCTGGCTCCAGGACTGGTCGTCGGGGGCGGCGCCGTTCACCCCGGTGCTGATCCGGACGGTGCCGCGCAGCGCCGGGTCGGCCTGGGCGGGGGCGGCGGTGACGGCGAGTGCGACGGCGGCCGCCAGCACGCTGCCGGCGCCCAGCAGCCGGCGGTCGCGGGTGCCCCGGGTGGTACGTGTGGTCCGGGTGGTACGTGTCATGAGCTCAGTCCCCTCTGCTCGCCCGGCCGGGCTCCCTCCCGGCGGCGGGCTCTCGACCGAGCCAATCGGTCGGGAGGCCCGGCGGTCAACGGCCCGGGGTGATCTCGGCGGAAAATCCACCAACGAGCCCGTGCCGCAGGACAGAAGGCCAACACCGTGCCGACCGCCGCCGTCGCCCTCCCCCACCCGCAGGCCCACCCGTAGGCCCACCCGCCGACCCACCCGCCGACCGACAATTCGGTCGCACCGGCGGGCCGTCGGCGGCCAGGATGTCCGGCATGACCGAACTCACCCCGCGGGTCGACCCGCCGATGGCCGCCGACGAGGCCGCCATGCTCACCTCCTGGCTCGACTACCACCGCAGCACGCTCGCCCTGAAATGCGCGGGCCTGACCGACGACCAGCTGCGGCTGCGCTCCGTCCCGCCGTCCACGCTCTCGCTGCTCGGCCTGGTCCGGCACATGGCCGAGGTGGAACGGCACTGGTTCCAGGGCGTGCTGCTGGGCGCGGAGGTCGCCACCGGCCACTACTGGACCGAGGCGGATCCGGACGGCGACTTCGACAACGTGGCCACCGCCGACGTCGCGGCGGACTTCGCCACCTGGCGCGCCGAGATCGAGGCCGCCCGCCGGGCGTCGGCCGGTCTGCCGCTGGACACCGTCGGCAAGCGGCCGCGCCACGACCAGGAGGTGACGCTCCGCTGGATCCTGGTCCACATGATCGAGGAGTACGCGCGACACAACGGTCACGCGGATTTGTTGCGCGAACTGGTGGACGGTTCGACCGGCGAGTGAAATCGTTTCCGCATTGTTGACAGAAGGTCAATTGCGCGGTGACCGCTACCGATATGGTCTACGCGCGCAACCGTACGGAGCTGCGCCGCGTCGCTCTCTTTGCCCGGGTCCGCCCGGGTTTCCGGCACGGCACGACTCTTACGGGGGCCGCGAGCGGGCACGGGACCGGTGAACAGTGCGATACTCGGACAGTTCCGTCGAGTGGATGACGTGTCAAGAAGGACACTCACCCCCGGGGGACCAGACGGGACGAGGCAGGGAGGCGCGGCATGGGAGCACTTCGCGACGAGCACCACAACGGGTGGCTGATGCCCTCCGGGAACTACCCGGCCGCGGTGTACGACGACGAGTGGGTGGATCAGGAGACGGTGCCGGCCGTCCCCGCGCCCGCGAAGATCGTCTCCCTGCGGCCGACGGGCTTCGAGGCGGCCCGCACGGTCGGTGAGCACATCCGGGCGTCCATCCCGGTGGTGATGGACCTCACCGAGATGAACGAGGCCGAGGCCAAGCGCATGGTCGACTTCGCCTCCGGACTGATCTTCGGCACCCAGGGCGGCATCGAGCGGATCGCCCGCCGGGTCTTCCTGCTCACCCCGGCGGACGTCGAGGTGATGGTGATCGACCGGCCGATCGACGACACCGGGTTCTACAACCAGAGCTGAGCGCAGCGGCGCGGGCCCTGCGGCCCGCTCCACCCCGACCGGGGACGGCACCCGCCGTCCCCGGTTTTTTTGCTGCCCGCCGGCCGGCCGCCGGCCTCGCAGATGAGATCCGCACAGTAAAAGTGAGACATCGGTGTCTCACTTGGCCTACACTCGTTGCATGGCCACCGACCGCGACACCGTTCTGGAAGCCGCCGTCGGCGTGCTGTCCCGCCGCCCCACCGCCCACCTGGACGAGATCGCCCGCAGCGCGGGCATCAGCCGGGCCACCCTGCACCGGCTGTTCCCCGGCCGCGACGCGCTGATCCGCGAGGTCGGCCTGCTGGGCCTGCAGCGCTTCGCCGCCGCCCTGGACACCGCCGCCACCGAGGAGGGCGACGCCCAGGCCGCACTGCGCCGCCTGGTGGACGCCGCCGTCCCGGACGCCATGCTCTGCGCCTTCCTGGCCGGCGAGAACCAGCTCTACGACCACGCGGACATCAACGACCTCTGGGAGGTCCAGATCGACCGGCTGCACGCGCTCTTCCTGCGCGGGCAGCGCGAGGGCGTCTTCCGGATCGAGCTGAGCGCCGCCTGGCTGAGCGAGGCCTTCTTCGACCTGGTGGCCGGGATCGGCTGGGCCATCCAGGACGGCCGGCTCGCCCCGCGCGACGCCGCCTTCTCGCTCGCCGAGCTGTTCCTCGGCGGCGCGCTGCGCCGGCCGGAGGCCGCTGCACCCGCCCCCTCCCCCGCACCTGTCACCATCCCTGTCGCCACCCCTGACGCCGGCCCCGCCGCCGCCACGACCCACAGCACCTCGGACCGGAAACCGGAAACCGATACACCATGAGCAGTACCCCTGCCCTGACCGTCCGCCAGCGCTGGACCGGCCTCGCCGTCCTGGTGCTGGCCGTCACCGTGGTCGCCCTCGACGCGACCGTGCTCTCCCTCGCCATTCCGTCCATCAGCGAGACGCTGCGCCCCAGCGGCACCCAGCTCCTGTGGATCGGCGACTCCTACTCCTTCGTGCTGGCCGGGCTGCTGGTCAGCATGGGCGCCCTGAGCGACCGGATCGGCCGCAAGAAGCTGCTGCTGACCGGTGCCGCCGCCTTCGGTGCGGCCTCCCTGCTGGCCGCGTACGCGCCGGGCCCGGGCTGGCTGATCCTGGCCCGCGCGCTGCTCGGCGTCGCCGGGGCGACGATCATGCCCTCCACCCTGTCGCTGATCCGCAGCCTCTTCCCGGACGACCGGGAGCGGGCCACCGCGATCGGCATCTGGGGCGCGGCCGCCACGGCCGGTGCCGCGCTCGGGCCGGTGGTCGGCGGGCTGCTGCTGGAGCACTTCTGGTGGGGCTCGGTGTTCCTGCTGAACATCCCGGTGCTGCTCCTGCTGCTGGTCTTCGGCGCCTGGCTGCTGCCGGAGTCCAAGGACCCGAAGCCCGGCCGCTGGGACGTGCTGAGCGTCGGGCTGTCGATGGCCGGGGTGATCGGCGTGGTCTACGCGATCAAGGAGGCCGCCGCGCACGGCGTGGCCCGCTGGGACGTCCCGGTCACCTTCCTGCTCGGCGCCGCCGCGCTCACCCTGTTCGTCCGCCGCCAGCTGCGGCTGGAGACCCCGTTGCTGGACGTCCGGCTGTTCCGCGACCGGCGGTTCACCGCCGCCGTCACGGCCTCGCTGATCTCCCTGGTCGGCCTGTCCGGCGTGATCTTCGTGGTCTCGCAGTACCTCCAGCTGGTGCGCGGCTACGAGCCGCTCCAGGCGGGCCTGGCGGAGCTGCCGGCCTTCGCGGGCTCGGTTGCGGGCGGTCTGCTGACCGCCCGGATCGCCCGGCGCTTCGGCGCGCGCAAGGCGCTGACCGTCAGCCTGCTGGCGATGGGCCTGGCGGCGGGCGCGCTGGGCTGGCTCCAGCAGGACACCACCTACCTGCTGCTGGCGGTCTCCTTCCTGATCACCGGCACCGCGGAGGGCGTGGTCTACACCCTCGGCGCCGACCTGGTGCTGAGCGCCGCGCCCGCCGACAAGGCCGGGGCCGCCTCGGCGGTCTCCGAGACCGCGTACGAGCTGGGCACCGCGCTCGGCATCGCGCTGGTCGGCTCGGTGGTCGGCTCGATCTACGCGAACGGGCTGTCCGTACCGGCCGGGGCCTCCCCGGAGGTCGCCGCCCGGGCCGGGGAGTCGCTGGGCGCGGCCGTGGAGACGGCTGAGGGGCTGTCGCCGGACCTCGCCCAGCCGCTGCTGGCGAGCGCCCGGGACGCCTTCGTGCACGGCATGAACAGCGCCGGGCTGCTGGCCGGGGTGCTGCTGCTCGGCGCTGGCGTGCTGGCCTGGCTGCTGCTGCGCGGGCTGTCCGCGCCGACGGCGGCCGAGCCGGTCACCTCCGGGCCGGGCCAGCCGGAGCAGGCGGAGCAGCCGCAGGTACGCGCGTAAGGAGACGCGAGAACGGTCGTTCCCAATGACGGGAACGACCGTTCTCGCATGTCGGGCGGCGGCTAGGAGACCCCGAAGGGCAGTTCCAGCTCGGCCCAGACCACCTTGCCGTCCCGGGTCAGCCGGCTGCCCCAGCGCTGGGCGAGTTCACTGACCAGGAACATCCCGCGCCCGCCCTCGTCCTGCTCCGCGAAGGGGCGCAGCTGCGGGGCCGCGCCGCCGGCGTCGGAGACCTCGACGGTGAGCACCCGGTCGCGGAACAGCCGCAGCCGGCGCGGCGCCTCGGCGTGCAGCAGGGCGTTCGTGACCAGTTCGCTGACCAGCAGTTCGGCGTAGTCGGAGAGCGCGTTCAGGCCCCAGGCGTCCAGGGCGGCCCGGGTGAAGCGGCGGGCCTTGCCGGGGAGCTTGCCGCCGCCGGTGAGCGGGAGGGTGGCGACCCGGTCGGCCGGCACCGGCAGCGCCCGGGCCATGATCATCGCGATGTCGTCCTCGGTGCCGTCGGTGACCAGGGCGCCGATCACCGCGTCGCAGCTCTCCTCCAGCGTCCGGCCGGGCCCGGCCAGGGTGCGGGCCAGCAGGTCGATGCCGTGGTCCAGGTCCTGGCCGCGCCGCTCCACCAGTCCGTCGGTGTAGAGGGCGAGCAGGGCGCCCTCGGGGAGGGTGAAGCCGATGGACTCGAAGGCGACCCCGCCGACGCCGAGCGGGACGCCGGGCGGCACCTCGATCCTGCGGGCGGTGCCGTCGGTGCCGACCCAGACCGGCGGCAGGTGCCCGGCCGAGGCGACCTGGATGGTCCGCTCCAGCGGGTCGTAGACCGCGCAGATGCAGGTGGCGAACTGGCCCTCGCCGATCCCGGAGGCGGTCTCGTCCAGTCGGGTGAGCACCTGCTCGGGCGGCATGTCCAGGGTGGCCAGGGTGCGGGCGACGGTGCGCAGTTGTCCCATGGTGGCGGCGGCCCGGATGCCGTGGCCCATCACGTCGCCGACCACCAGGGCGACCCGCCCGCAGGACAGCGGCACCACGTCGAACCAGTCGCCGCCGACCTCGCTGACCACGCTGCTGGGCAGGTAGCGGTAGGCGATCTCCAGCCCGAGAGTGCGGTGGATCTCCTGGGGCAGCAGGCTGCGCTGGAGGGTGAGGGCGGTCTCCCGCTCCCGGCGGTAGAGCCGGGCGTTGTCCAGGGCCAGGGCGGTGCGGGCGACGAGTTCCTCGGCGAGCGCGACGTCGGCGTCGTTGAACGGCTCGGGGTTGCGCATCCGGATGAACTCGGAGCCGCCGAGGACCATGCCCCGGGCGGTGATCGGCACCATCAGGTACGAGTGGATGCCGGCGGCCATCCCGGGGGCGACCCGGTCCTCGCTGGAGACCAGGCCGCGCAGCACCTCCTCGTCCACGTGGGCGCGCAGCAGCGGCCGCCCGCTGCGCAGGCACTGGGTGTAGCTGCGGTCGGGGGCGTACTCGGAGGTCTCGCCGACGACGTCCACGGCGTGCGCCAGGCCGGTGTCGTAGTTCTCGCCGACCGCGACGGCGCGCAGGGTGACGGAGCGGTCGGAGGGGATCGGGGTGGGCTCGGACCCGCGCAGCACCGGTTCCAGCAGGTCGACGGTGGCGAAGTCGGCGAACCGGGGGACGACGGCCTCGATGAGTTCCTCGGCGGTGCGCTGGAGGTCGAGGGTGGTGCCGATCCGGGCGGTGGCCTCGGCGATGGTGGCCAGCCGTTCCTGGGCCCGGGCGGCCCGGGCCTCGGCCTGGAAGCGTTCGGTGACGTCGATGATCGAGGAGCAGACGCCGAAGACCCGGCCGGTGGAGTCCTCCAGCCGGAAGTAGGAGGCGGACCACGCGCGGTCCCGCTTGGGGTCGCCCGGGACGCGGCCGTGCGAGCGGGCGTCCACCACGGGCTTGCCGGTCTTCAGGACCTGTCGCATGGTCTGTTCGATCTCGCCGCTGTTGATGCCGGGCAGGACGGCGGATATCCGGCGGCCGAGGTGGGCGGAGACCGGCACGCCGTTCATCCGGGCCAGCGCCTCGTTGATCCGGACGTAGCGCAGGTCGCTGTCGTAGACGGCCATGCCGATCGGGGAGCGGCCGAAGACGCCGTCCAGCACCGCGAGGTCGGCCTCGACGGCGTGCAGGGCCCGGGTGTCGGAGGCGGTGGCGAGCAGCAGCAGGGTGCCGGCCGGTCCGGCGATCGGGTAGGTGCGGAACTCCAGCTCGACCCGGTGGCCGTCGCGGTGACGGACCGGGAAGACGAAGGAGGCGCCGCTGCCGGACATGATCCGCTGGAACAGGCCGAGCACCGCGGGCCGGTCGGTCTCGTCGGTGAGCAGCCGGGCGGCGTAGCTGCCGACGGCCTCCTCGGCGGAGTAGCCGAGCAGCGCCTCGGCGTCCTCGCTCCAGTGCAGGATCAGACCGTCGCTCTGCAGCAGGGCCGTGGCGAGCGGGACGAGGCGGTGGCCGTCCGGACGTACGGGATCGCCGCTCGGCGCGGGGCCGGCGGCGGCGGTCGCGTCCCACTCGTGTCCGTGCATTCAGGCAGCACCCCGGTTCGGCTCGTGCCCGGCCGGGTGGGCCTCGCGGTCGGTGCCGGCCGGGGTTCTTCTCCAGACTGCACGGACATCGGCCGCCCGGCGACCCCTTGGTCAGGGGCCGTCCGGTCGCTCGGTTGTACGGGCGTCATGGGCGTACCGGCCGCAGCGTACTCTCCAGAACGCCCGCCCACTGCCGGATCACTCCGGAACGTCGAAGGCTGTCGTCGGTGAGCAGGTTGGCCAGGCCGAGTCCGCGGGCGAGGTCCAGGGTGGCCTGCACCGATTCGCGCACGCCCGGGCGGGTCTCGTCGGCGTCCAGGAACTCCACGGCGGCCCGGTGGGCCTCCCGGCCGACGTGGCCCTCCAGGGCGACGATCCGCTCGCGCAGGCCGTCCTCGGTGGCGGCGGCGGTCCACAGGTGCAGGGCGGCCCGGAACAGCGGGCCGGTGTAGAGGCGGACGATCATGTCGACCACGGCCCGGGTCCGGTCGGGGCCGGCGGCCGGCAGCTCGTCCGCGTGGGCGCGGACGGCTGCCAGCCGCTCGGCGGTGACGTGCTCGACGGCCGCGGTGAAGAGGTCCTCGCGGGTCGGGAAGTGGTGCTGGGCGGCGCCCCGGGAGACGCCGGCCCGTTCCGCGACCACGGTGACGGTGGAACCCTGCCAGCCGAGCTCGGCCAGGCAGTCCACGGCGGCCGCGAGCAACCGGGCCCGGGTCGCTCGGCTGCGGTCCTGCTGGGGGGTGCGGACGGCGGGTTGGCTGGTCATGGCGGGTGGCGGTTCCTGTGTCGATGGGGTCTGCTCCGGTCGGGGCGCGGCGGGTCGGGGCGCCACGGGTCGATCCTCACAGACGGGCCGCACCCTCCGGCCGCCCGGGTCCTGGGCTGCGGGGTCCTGAGCGCCCTGGACCTGGCCGCCCCGGTGCCGGCCGACGGGGTCCTGGTCGGCGGGTCTCAGCGGGCGGCCTCGCGGGCGCGCAGTTCGCGGCGGAGGATCTTGCCGGCCGCCGACTTGGGGACGGCGTCCACGAACTCCACCGCGCGCACCTTCTTGTAGGGGGCGACCTGCCCGGCGACGTACCCGGTGACCTCCTCCGCGGTGAGCCCGCTGCCGGGCGCGCGGACCACGAAGGCCTTGGGGCACTCCGTCCCGTCGGCGTCCCGGACGCCGATCACGGCGGCGTCGGCGATCTGCGGGTGGCCGAGCAGGACGGCCTCCAGTTCGGCGGGGGCGACCTGGTACCCCTTGTACTTGATCAGCTCCTTGACCCGGTCGACGACGAACAGGTAGCCGCGCCCGTCCACGTGGCCGATGTCGCCGGTGTGCAGCCAGCCCTCGGCGTCGACCATGGCGGCGGTGTCGGACGGGCGGCCGAAGTAGCCCTTCATCACCTGGGGGCCGCGGATCAGCAGCTCGCCCGGCTCCCCCGGCCCGAGGTCCCGGCCGGAGCCGTCCAGGGCGATGACCCGCAGCTCGGTGGAGGGGACCATCCGGCCGACCGAGCCGGGCACCGGGTCGCTCTCCGTCGGGGAGACGACATGGGTGACCGGGGACAGCTCGGTCATCCCGTAGCCCTGGAGCAGGTGCGGCAGGCCCAGCCGGCGGGCGCAGGCCTCGGCGAGCTCCTGGTCCAGCGGGGCGGCCGCGCACAGCAGGTACTCGACCGAGGAGAGGTCGAAGTCGGCCACGACCGGGTGCTTGGCCAGCGCGAGCACGATCGGCGGGGCGACCACCAGGCCCTGCACCCGGTGCCGCTCGACCGCACCGCAGAACTGCTCCAGGTCGAAGCGGGGCAGCACCACCACGGTGGCGCCGCACCGCAGCGGCTGGTTGAGCAGCGCCGTCAGGCCGTAGATGTGGAAGAAGGGGAGCACCGCGAGCACCCGTTCGCCGACGGAGGGGCGGTAGAGGGCGTCGGTCTGGGCCAGGTTGGTGGCGATCGAGCGGTGGGTGAGCATCACCCCCTTGGGCAGTCCGGTGGTGCCGCTGGAGTACGGCAGCACGGCGACGTCCTCGCCCGGGTCGATCGCGGGCTCCGGGGCGGGGCCGGTGGCGGCCAGCAGGTCGGCGAGCGAGCGGTGGCCCTCGGCACCGTCCAGCACGATCACCTCGACCGGCGGGCGGCCGTCGGCGGCCAGCAGCTCGGCGGCGGCGCGGGCGGTCGCCAGGAACGGGGAGACGGTGATCAGGCAGCGGGCGGCGCTGTCCGCGAGCTGGCCGGCCAGCTCGCGGGCGGTGCTGAGGGAGGACACCGTGGTCACGGTGGCACCGGCCCGGCTGGCACCGTAGTAGGCCATCGGATAGGTGACCGAGTTGGGGCTGAACAGGGCCACCACGTCGCCCTTGCCCACCCCGGTCTCCGCCAGTCCGGCGGCGACCCGCTCGACGGAGGCGGCCAGCCGCGCGTAGCTGACCTCCTCCCCGGTGAGGCCGTCGATCAGCGCCGGCCGCTCGCCGTACCCGGCGGCGGCGGCGAGCACCGCGTCATGGATCGGCAGGTCGATGACGGGGACGTCCGGGAACTCGCTACGGAACACCAAGGCATGCCTCCAGTAAGGAAGTTGACGCAGCAACCAAATTGGGCGAGCGGATGGCACGGGGCGTGTTCAGGAGCATACGGACAGTCCGGGCGGGGCTGGGCCATTGTGGGAAACCGGGGGCGGGGCAGGCGTGGCGCAGCTGCTCCGAAGGGCGCTCGGACGACCCGACCGGCGCGCGGTGACGACTTGCGCGCTGCGGTGGCGGCCGCGCGCCCCTCGGTGCCGGGGGCTCAGTAGGACTTGGGCAGGCCCAGGGTGTGCTGGGCGACGAAGTTGAGGATCATCTCCCGGCTGACCGGGGCGACCCGGCCGACCCGGGTGGCGGCGAGCAGGGCGCCCAGGCCGTACTCCTGGGTGAGGCCGTTGCCGCCCAGGGTCTGCACCGCCTGGTCGACCGTCCGGGCGGCGGCCTCCCCGGCGGCGTACTTGGCCATGTTGGCGGCCTCCCCGGCCGCCATGTCCTCGCCCGCGTCGTAGAGCAGCCCGGCCTTCTGGGTCATCAGCCGGGCCAGCTCGATCTCCACCGCGCACTGGGCCAGCGGGTGCGCCAGGCCCTGGTGGGCGCCGATCGGGGTGGACCAGACCGTGCGGGTCTTCGCGTACTCCACCGCCTTGCCGAGCGCCTGCCGGGCCAGCCCGAGGGAGAAGGCGGCGGTCAGGATGCGCTCCGGGTTGAGGCCCGCGAACAGTTGGAGCAGACCGGCGTTCTCGTCGCCCACCAGGGCGTCGGCGGGCAGCCGGACGTCGTCCAGGAAGACCTGGAACTGCTTCTCGGGGGCGACCAGCTCCATCGGGATCGCCCGGTACTCGAAGCCGGGGGTGTCCCGGGGGACGACGAACAGGCAGGGCTTGAGCTTGCCGGTGCGGGCGTCCTCGGTGCGGGCCACGAACAGCACCGCGTCGGAGTGGTCGATGCCGGAGACGAAGACCTTGCGGCCGGTCAGCAGCCAGTCCTCGCCGTCCCGGCGGGCGACCGTGGAGATCCGGTGCGAGTTGCTGCCCGCGTCCGGCTCGGTGATGCCGAAGGCCATCCTGCGGCTGCCGTCGGCCAGTCCGGGCAGCCAGCGCCGCTTCTGCTCCTCGGTCCCGTACCGGGCTATCACCGTGCCGCAGATCGCCGGGGAGACGATCAGCAGCAGCAACGGGCAGCCCGCGGTGCCGAGTTCCTCCAGGACGATGGCGAGGTCGCTGATGCCGCCGCCCCCGCCGCCGTACTCGGCGGGCAGGTTGACGCCCAGGTAGCCGGCCTTGCCCGCGTCCGCCCACAGCTCCTCGGCGGGCTCACCGGCCCGGGCCTTGGCCAGGTAGTAGGCGGAGCCGTAGCGGCGGCCGAGGTCGCCGACGGCCTGGCGCAGGGCGGTGCGTTCGGGGGTTTCGAGGAGCTGACTGCCGATGGACGACATGCGTGGTCCTTCCGCTGTGCGGGTGGTCGGGCGGTGCTCAGGACTCTTCGGGGGATCAGGACTCTTCGGGCGACTTGACGACGGCGAGCAGGGCGCCGAGCCGGACCTGCTGCCCCGGGGTGACGCGCAGGTCCACCAGGGTGCCGTCGGCCGGGGCGGTGACGCGGTGCTCCATCTTCATCGCCTCCAGCACCAGCAGCGCCTGGCCGGCGGTCACGGTGTCGCCGACGGCGGCGGTGGTGCGCAGGACGGTGCCGGGCATCGGGGCGAGCAGGGCGCCCGGGTCGCGCTGGGCGGTCGGGTCGGGGAAGCGCGGCAGCGCGGTGAGCGCGGTGCTGCCGGTCGGGGAGTCCACGTACACCCGGTCGCCGTAGCGGGCCACGTCGTAGCGCCGTTGCACCTCGCCCTCGCGCAGCAGGACGAACCCGGCCTCGGCCTCGACGAGTTCGACGTCCGGGTGGTCGACGGCCTCCAGGCCGCCCCTGGTCCGGCGGTAGCGGACCTCCCACTCGACGCCGTCGGGGGCCCGGTAGCGCTTGGACTGGGGCTGGGAGGGCAGGTTGCGCCAGCCGGACGGCAGCGCGGTGCCGCGCGCGGCCGCGTCGGCGAGGGCGGCGGCCAGGGCGGCCCGCCCGGCGCTCGTGGCGTCGGGGGCGAGCAGCTCGGCCGCGTGCTCGGCCAGGAAGCCGGTGTGCAGCCGCCCGACCAGGAAGGCCGGGTGCCGCAGCGCGCGGACCAGCAACTCCCGGTTGGTGGAGGGCCCGTGGATCCGGGCGCGGGCCAGCGCGTCGGCCAGCTTCCGGGCGGCGGCGGCGCGGGTCGGCGCCCGGACGATCACCTTGGCGAGCATCGCGTCGTAGTGCGGGCTGATCTCGCTGCCGGCCGCCACGCCGGAGTCCAGCCGCAACCACGAGTCCGACCGCAGACCCGGGTCCGAGCGCACTCCCGGGTCCGACCGCAGTCCGGAAGCCGTCCTCGCTCCGGGCCCGCCGAACTCCTGGTGCTCCGAGGTCAGTTCGAGGCGGTGCAGGGTGCCGGTCGCGGGCTGCCAGTCCTTCGCCGGGTCCTCGGCGTACAGCCGGGCCTCGATCGCGTGGCCGGTGCTCGACGGCGGCCCGCCCGCGGGCAGCTGCTCGCCCTCCGCGACGGCGAGTTGGAGCGCGACCAGGTCCAGGCCGGTGACCGCCTCGGTGACCGGGTGCTCGACCTGGAGCCGGGTGTTCATCTCCAGGAAGTAGAACCGGCCGTCCCCGGTGAGCAGGAACTCGGCGGTCCCGGCGCCGACGTAGCCGATCGCCCGGGCGGCGTCCGCGGCCGCGGCGTGCAACGCGGCCCGCACCTGCGGCGCCAGGCCGGGGGCCGGGGCCTCCTCGATCACCTTCTGGTGCCGCCGCTGCAAGGAGCAGTCGCGGTCGCCCACCGCCCACACCGTGCCGTGGGCGTCGGCGAGCAGCTGCACCTCCACGTGCCGGCCGCTGGGCAGGTAGCGCTCGCAGAACACCTCGTCGGAGCCGAAGGCCTTGGCCGCCTCGGCCCGGGCCGCCGCCAGTGCGCCGGGCAGGTCCGCCAGCCGTTCGACCACCCGCATGCCGCGGCCGCCGCCGCCCGCCGCGGCCTTCACCAGCACCGGCAGGTCGGCCTCGGTCGGCTCGGCGAGCGCGCCCAGCACCGGCACCCCGGCCTCGGCCATCAGCCGCTTGGCGGCCGTCTTGGAGCCCATCGCGGCGATCGCGGCCGGCGGCGGACCGACCCAGAGCAGCCCGGCGTCCAGCACGGCCCGGGCGAACTCCGCGTTCTCGGAGAGGAATCCGTACCCCGGGTGGACGGCGTCCGCCCCCGCCCGCAGAGCGGCCCGGACGATCAGCTCTCCGCGCAGGTAGGTGTCGGCGGGCGCGGCGCCGGGCAGCCGTACGGCCGCGTCGGCCTCCCGCACGTGCGGGGCGCCGGTGTCCGGGTCCGAGTGGACGGCGGTGGTCGCGATGCCGAGCTCCCGGCAGGTGCGGAACACCCGGCGGGCGATCTCGCCGCGGTTGGCGACCAGCAGGTTGGTGATCATCTGACCTCTCACATCCGGAAGACGCCGTAGCCACGCGCGCCCTCGACCGGCGCGTTGTGGATCGCGGACAGACACAGGCCCAGCACCGTACGGGTGTCACGCGGGTCGATCACGCCGTCGTCGTACAGCCGGCCGGACAGGAAGACCGGCAGCGACTCCGCCTCGATCTGCTGCTCGACCATCGCCCGGATCGCCGCGTCCGCGTCCTCGTCGTACGGCTGCCCCTTCGCCGCCGCCGACTGGCGGGCCACGATCGAGAGCACCCCGGCGAGCTGCTGCGGGCCCATCACCGCGGACTTGGCGCTCGGCCAGGAGAACAGGAAGCGCGGCTCGTACGCCCGGCCGCACATGCCGTAGTGGCCCGCCCCGTAGGAGGCGCCGAGCAGCACCGACAGGTGCGGGACCTTGGAGTTCGAGACGGCGTTGATCATCATCGCGCCGTGCTTGATGATGCCGCCCTGCTCGTAGTCCCGGCCGACCATGTAGCCGGTGGTGTTGTGCAGGAACAGCAGCGGGGTGTTCCGCTGGTTCGCCAACTGGATGAACTGGGCGGCCTTCTGGGACTCCGCGCTGAACAGCACGCCCTGGGCGTTGGCCAGGATGCCGACCGGGTAGCCGTGCAGCCGGGCCCAGCCGGTGGCCAGACTGGTGCCGTACAGCGGCTTGAACTCGTCGAAGTCGGAGCCGTCGACGATCCGGGCGATCACCTCGCGCGGGTCGAAGGGCACCTTGAGGTCCCCCGGGACGATGCCCAGCAGCTCCTCCTCGTCGTACGCCGGCGGCGCGGCCGAGCGGTCCGGGCCGGGGCCCGGCTTGCGGTGCTCCAGCCGGGCGACGATCCGGCGGGCGATCCGCAGCGCGTCCGCCTCGTCCACCGCGAAGTGGTCGGCCAGGCCGGAGCTGCGGGCGTGCATCTCGGCGCCGCCCAGCGACTCGTCGTCGGCCTCCTCGCCGGTCGCCATCTTCACCAGCGGCGGGCCGCCGAGGAACACCTTGGCGCGCTCCTTGACCAGCACGGTGTGGTCCGACATCCCCGGCACGTAGGCGCCGCCGGCCGTCGAATTGCCGAACACCACGGCCACGGTGGGGATCCCGGCCGCCGAGAGCCGGGTCAGGTCGCGGAACAGGGCGCCGCCCGGGATGAAGATCTCCTTCTGGCTGGGCAGGTCCGCCCCGCCCGACTCCACCAGGTTGACCACCGGGAGCCGGTTCTGCAGCGCGATCTCGTTGGCCCGCAGGGCCTTGCGCAGCGTCCACGGGTTGCTGGCGCCGCCGCGCACCGTCGGGTCGTTGGCGGTGATCACGCACTCCACGCCCTCGACCACCCCGATGCCGGTGACCAGCGCGGCGCCCACCGGGTGGTCGCTGCCCCAGGCCGCCAGCGGGGACAGCTCCAGGAACGGCGAGTCCTGGTCCACCAGTAGCTCGATCCGCTCCCGGGCCAGCAGCTTGCCCCGCTTGCGGTGGCGCTCCACGTACTTGGGGCCGCCGCCGGCCAGCGCCTTGGCGTGCTCGGCGTCCAGCTCCGCCAACTTGGCGACCATCGCGGCACGGTGCTCCGCGTACTCGGGCCCGGCCGGGTCGACGCGGGTGGGCAGGGCGGTCACAGGAGAACCTCCGGGATGTCGAGGTGGCGCGAGCGCAGCCACTCGCCCAGGGCCTTCGCCTGCGGGTCGAAGCGGTGCTGGGCGGCGACGCCCTCGCCGAGCAGGCCGGTGAGGGTGAAGTTGACGGCCCTGAGGTTCGGCAGCAGGTGCCGGGTGACGGGCAGGTCGGCGGTCTCGGGGAGAAGTTCGCGCAGCCGGTCGACGGTGAGGGTGTGCGCCAGCCAGCGCCAGGCGTCCTCGCTGCGGGCCCAGACGCCCAGGTTGGCGTCGCCGCCCTTGTCGCCGCTGCGGGCGCCGAGCACCAGGCCGAGCGAAGCGCGGCGGGTCGGGCCCGGAGGCAGGGGCAGGGGCAGGGGCAACTCGGCCTCGACGGAGGGGACTTGGCCGGTGACGGGGGCGGGCGGGACGGTGATCCGGCGGCCGTCCGGCAGCACCGCGGTGTGCTCGACCAGCTTCGCGTCCAGGTACGCGGCGGTGAACACCCCGTACGGGGCGCCCGGGCCGGGTGGGGCGGTGAGGTGGAAGCCCGGGTAGCCGGCGAGGCCCAATTCCACGGCGGCCTTGCCGAGTTCGCGACCGACCTTGGCCGGATCCCGGTCCCGGGCGGTCAGCCGGAGCAGGGCGGACGCGGCCTCCTCGGTGTCGGCGTCCGGGTGGTCGGTGCGGGCCAGGGTCCAGCGCAGCTCGGCCGGGCGGACCTCGGGCGGCAGGGCGGCGGCGAACTGGCGCTGCACCAGGGCGGCCTTGGCCTCGATGTCCAGGCCGGTCAGGACGAAGACCACTTCGTTGCGGTGGCCGCCGAGCCGGTTCAGGCCGACCTTGAGGGTCGGCGGCGGGGCCTCGCCGCGCACGCCGTCGATCCGCACCCGGTCCGGGCCCTCCTCGCTGAGCCGCACGGAGTCCAGCCGGGCGGTCACGTCGGGGCCGAGGTAGTGCGCTCCGCCGGTCTCGTACAGGAGTTGGGCGGTGACCGTGCCGATCGTGACGGCCCCGCCCGTCCCGGGGTGTTTGGTGATCACGCTGGAGCCGTCGGCGTGCAGCTCGGCCAGCGGGAAGCCCGGGTGGTCCACGTCGTGCTCGCCGAAGAAGGCGTAGTTGCCACCGGTCGCCTGCGCCCCGCACTCCAGCACGTGCCCGGCCAGCACCGCCCCGGCGAGGGCGTCCAGCTCGTCCGGGCCCCAGCCGAAGTGGGCGATCGCCGGCCCGGCCACCAGTGCGGCGTCCGTCACCCGCCCGGTCACCACGACGTCCGCCCCCTCCGTCAGGCAGGCGGCGACGCCGAACCCGCCCAGGTAGGCGTTGGCGGCCAACAGGTGCTCGGGCAGGCCGAGTTCCTCCCGGCGCAACAGTAGGTCGTCCCCCTCGACGTGGGCGACGGCGGTCGGCACTCCCAGGCGCTGGGCCAGCTCCCGCAACCGCTCGGCGAGCCGGGCCGGGTTGAGGCCGCCCGCGTTCACCACGACCCGCACACCGCGGTCCCGGGCCAGGCCGAGGCACTCCTCCATCTGCCGCAGGAAGGTCCGGGCGTACCCGAGCGACGGGTCCCGCAGCCGGTCCCGCGCCAGGATCAGCATGGTCAACTCGGCGAGGTAGTCCCCGGTGAGCACGTCCAACGGCCCACCCGTGAGCATCTCCCGCACCGCCGCGAACCGGTCCCCGTAGAACCCCGAGGCATTGCCGACCCGCAGTACCGATCCTCCGCGCACCAAAGCGCCTCCCCTACCGGCCTGTTGGCGCCGCCCCGCACGAGCGGCGCCGCGCAGCAGCGTGGCACCGGCCGCAGAAAAAAGCAATCATGCCTGCTTGTTTTCCCGCCATCGGCATCGCTCCGACCGGCCGGCGGGGCCAGGGGGGTCAGTCCGCGGTGCCGAGGAGGTCCCGGGCCGCGTGGTGGAAGGCCTCCGTGGCCTGGGTGGCGCGGTCGCGGTGGTGGAGCAGGCCCCACCGGACCGGGGGTGCGCCGGTCAGCGGGCGGTAGGTGACGTCGGGGCGGGGGTGGTAGCGGCGGGCCTGGGCGCCGAGCGGGAAGGCGGCCCGGCCCGCGCCGACGAGGCTGAGGATCTCGTTCAGGGTGCCGCCCTCCGGGCCGGACGGGATCGGCCGCCCGGCCGGTGTCCGGGCCGGGGTGCGGTCGGCCCGGAAGGACTCCGGTACGGCGGCGGGCAGTCGGACGAGCGGGATCCCGGCCAGCTCCTCCGGTGTGACGGCGTCCTGCTGCGCGAGCGGGTGGCCGGCGGGCAGGGCGATCATCCGGGGCTCGCTCACCAGGACCGGGCCCGGCACCAGGTCGGGCTCGCGCAGCGGGTACTCCGCGAACACCAGGTCCACCTCGCCCGCCCGCAACAGGCGGATCCGGTCGACGAGTTCGGCCTCCCGGAGGGTTGCGTCCCAGCCCGGCAGCCGTTCCCGGAAGCGCTCCGCGACGCCGATGAGCAGCTGCCCCGCCGCCGGACCCGCGAACGCCACCCGCAGCGTTCCGGTGCGGCCGTGCCCGGCGTCGGCGACCCGCCGGACGGCGGCGCCGACCGCCTCCCACGCGGGCCGCAGCTCCTGCGCCAGCTGGGCGCCGAGCGCGGTCGGCTCCACCCGGCGGCTCGTCCGGGCGAACAGCGGTGCGCCGACGCGGCGTTCCAGCTTCCGCACGGTCTGGCTGATCCGTGCGGTGGAGACGTGCAGCCGTTCGGCCGTCCGCCCGAAGTGGAGTTCCTCGGAGAGCGCCAGGAACGCCTCGATCTCGTGCCGCTCCAGCACCCTTGCCGCCTCTCCCCCACCACTTCGTTAAGCCTCGGTTCACGATCGTTGCACAGTCACCCGTTGATCGTCCGGCCGTTCCGGCGGGAGGGTGGACCCGTCACCGAACAACAGCCACCCGACCGGGAGTTCCGCCGTGTACATCACCACCGACCGCGCCCTCACCGCACCCGCCGACGACCCGGCCGCCGTCGCCGCCGAGCTGCGCGACCGGACCGAGATCCTGGACGCCCTGCTCCGCTTCGGCCTCGGCCAGGACCTCCAGGACCGCGAGCTCTTCGCCTCCTCCTTCACCCCGGACGCTGAACTGGACTTCCGCCCCGCGGCCGCCGCGTGGGGCGCCGAGCCTCCCCTGATGACCGGCCGGGACCACATCGTCACGACCATCCTCGGCATGTTCGCCGGGCGGGTGACCACCACCCACCAGATCACCAACCCCCGGATCACCGTGGACGGCGACCGCGCCCGGCTCACCGCCCTCGTCGAGGCCCAGCACCTGCTGACGGCCGCCCCGGCGACGCACGCGCTGTTGAAGAACCGCTACGACGTCGAGCTGCACCGGGACGGCGGGCGCTGGCTGATGCACCGGGTGCGGATCGACAACGTGTGGCTCACCGGTGAGCCCAAGGCGATCTTCGGCTGAGCCGAGCGGCACCGGAGCACTCGCAGGCACCGGGCGCCCGGGCGGGCCACTCCCCGGTGGCGCGGGATATTCGGTGCGGTCGCGGGGTGACGGTGGATAGCCTCGGGGGTATGACCTGGCTTCCCGCTGATTTCGTCCATCCCCTCCACGTGCCGCTGCTCGACGGCGCGTACCACCTGCGGCCGATCCGGGAGGCGGACGCGCCGATGGACTATCCGGCGGTGATGGGGTCCCGGGAGCGGCTGTTCGGGATCTTCGGGCCGGCCTGGGGGTGGCCGGCGGCGACGATCACGGCCGAGGCGAACCGGATCGACCTCGCCCGGCACGAGCGGGAGATCGCCGCCCACCAGTCGTTCAACTACGTGCTGCTGGACGCCGCCGAGACGGCCGTGCACGGGTGCGTGTACATCGATCCGCCGGAGCGGGCCGGGGCGGACGGCGAGGTCTCCTGGTGGGTGGTGGACGGCCTGGTCGGCAGCGAGGTGGAGCGGGCCTTCGACGCACTGGTGCCGCGGTGGATCGCCGCCGAATGGCCGTTCCGGCAGCCGCGGTTCCTGGGGCGCGACCTCAGCTGGGAGGAGTGGCTGGCCCTGCCGGAGGCTCCGGGTGCCTGAGCGCGCGCTGAGCTTCGGGACGGTCGCGGAGGCCTACGAGCGGTACCGGCCCGGGTATCCGGCGGAGCTCTTCGACCTGGTCGCGCGGTACGCCGCGGAGCACGCGGGCGGGCCGGTGCGGACAGCGCTGGAGATCGGGGCCGGGACGGGCAAGGCCACCCGGCTGTTCGCTGGCCACGGCGTCGCCGTGACCGCGACCGAGCCGGACGCCGCCATGCTCGCCGAGCTGCGCCGGCACACCCCGGGCAGCGTCCGGACGGTGCGCGCCGCGTTCGAGGAGCTGCCGCCGGACGGGCCGTACGACCTGGTGTACGCGGCGGCGGCACTGCACTGGACCAGCCCGGCGGGCCGCTGGCAGCGGGTGGCCGAACTGCTTTGCCCGGGCGGCGTGTTCGCCTGTTTCGGCGGGCCCGTCCAGCTGGCCGACCCCGAACTGGCCGAAGCCGTACGGGTGGTGCGGGCGCCGTTCCTGGCGAGCGATGACGTGCCGTCCCCGGACGGCACGCCGCCGGAGCAGGAGCTGCAGTGGCCGGGCACCGAGCTGCAGCGCTCCGAGCGGTTCGACCGGGTGCAACAGCTTTTGCTGCCAAGGCGGTTGACGATCGGTCCGGAGGAGTACCTCGGCCACCTGTCGACGGTCTCGGCCTATCTGCTGCTGCCGGAGGACGCCCGGGCGGAGGTGTTCCGCCGGATCCTGGCGGTGCTGCCGGAGCGCCTCGGACTGGACGCGGACATCACCGTCCACCTCGCTCGGCGCCGCTGATTCGTGGCTTCTGCCAGTACGACGGCGCGTCGGGCTGCGCCAGACTTCCCAGCACAGCACTGGGCTGCGCACACGGGAGGACGACACGATGAGCGTGCAGCAGTACGACGGGATCGGCGAGGCGTTCGAGGGCTTCAAGGCCCTGCCGCTGACGCGGTTCGGCGAGGTGCCGAGCTTCCTCGCGATGGTCGGGGACGTCCGCGGCAAGGCCGTCCTCGACCTGGCGTGCGGGACGGGCTTCTACAGTCGCGAGGTCCGTCGGCGCGGCGCCGCGGAGGTGCTCGGGGTCGACATCTCCACCGAGATGATCGCCGCCGCCGAGTCGTTCGAGCAGCGCGACCCGCTGGGGGTGCGCTACGAGGTCGGCGATGTGGCCGAACTGCGCGAACTGGAGCGGCAGTTCGACGTGGTGCTGGCGGTGCAGTGCCTCAACTACGCGGAGGACCGCGCGTCGCTGGACCGGATGTGTCGCGCCGTCCACCGCAGCCTGGTGCCGGGCGGGGAGCTCTTCGTCTTCGCCCAGAAGCCGGACTACGCCTTCGACTGTCTCACCCTGGAGCAGTACGGGTTCCGCTGCGAGCCGACCGGGGAGCACGTCGAGACCGGACCGCGGGTGCGGGTGACCGCGCTGCTCGACCCCCGGCCGATCAGCATCCTCGGGACCGTCCCGCGCCGTGAGGTCTACGAGGAGGCGCTGCGCGAGGCCGGGTTCTCCGATCTCGAGTGGGTGCCGCTGGGGATCTCCGAGGAGGGCCTGCGCGAGTACGGCGAGGAGTTCTGGGCGGACGTGCTCGCCCACCCGCCGCTGGAGATGCTGCGCTGCCGCGCCTGAGCGGCAGCGCTGAGCACCGCACGCTGCGCGTGACCATCGACCCCGGGGGACGGCGACCACACCCGCCGCTCCCCGGGGTCGATCGGTTTCCCGGGGAGGCGATCAGTTTTCGAGAAGCGCCCGCCCGGGGGCCGCGCCTAGCGTTGCACTCATGAACGACATCAGCATTCACTGGACCTTCCTCCCCCACACCGACCCCGAGGCCTCGCTCGCCTTCTACCGCGACCTGCTCGGCTTCGAGGTCCGCCAGGACGTCGGCGGCGGCCCGATGCGGTGGATCACCGTCGGGCCCGCCGGGCAGCCCGGCGTGTCGCTGGTGCTGGAGCCGCCGTTCGCGGACCCGGGCATCACCGAGGACGAGCGGCGTACCATCACCGAGATGATGGCCAAGGGGACGTACGCCCGGGTGGTGCTCGCCACCGCCGACCTGGACGGCGTGTTCGACCGGTTGAAGTCCGGCGGCGCGGAGCTCGTCCAGGAGCCGACCCTGCAGCCGTACGGCGTCCGCGACTGCGCCTTCCGCGACCCGGCGGGCAACATGGTCCGCTTCAACGAAGTGCGCTGACCCCTCCCGGGCCCGCCCCCGCCCCCACCCGCCCGGGCGGGGCGGGGGGCCCGCCGCATTTGGACCCCACAACCCCCCCGACCGCACCGCCGCC